>CAJGCH010000361.1 GCA_904501845.1 uncultured Bacillaceae bacterium
AATTCAAGATGAAGTTTCTTTGTAAATCATATTGACAGTCTATTTATTTATCGGTATATTGATATAGGATATTTTATTAATCCAACTTAATATCATGCCGGTGTGGCGGAATTGGCAGACGCGCACGACTCAAAATCGTGTTCCGAAAGGAGTGTCGGTTCGACCCCGACCACCGGTATCAGATGACAGCATGCCAAAGCTGTCGAATGGAAAAGTCCTCATTAAATGTGAGGGCTTTTTTTGTATGCTTTTCAGCTCGTTATATGTTTGGCTCTAAGAGCCAAATACCTACATACGCTTATTCATAAAGGAAAGCTCCCTTTAGAGGAGCTTTCCTTGCAGTATATAGCGGTCGGGTGCATTTCCGACATATGTGAAGGGATAACAGGTTGTGAGGGTCAGAATAGGCTCATTCTTTTCGACGATGACGGTCCTGTCATCCTTATCAGTAATCCAGATTTTCTCGATGATATATGTGTATGACTGTTTTTCGAAGTCCAAGATCAGTTTATCGCCGTTCTCGAGTTTTTCCAGGCCGGCAAAGACCGTATCACGATGTCCGCTGAGCACTGTGTGACCTTTGCCTGGCGGGGTAGTCAGCCTGCTTGCATACATGCCGACCCCTTTCATTAATGTGTTTTCATCTGTTCCCCAGTAAACCGTAAACTTTTGCTGGATTTTCGGGATGATCAAGGTGGCAACTTTTTCACCTTGCTTGTATTGATGCGAGTGTGAGAGCGGTTGGTTGACCTTGACGGTTTCAGCAGGCTGAGATTCGTAATTCTGCTGCTCTTGCTCTGTTAATGGCGTGACAGAAGCGCGGCTTTCCTGCCAGCTGCTAAAGTTCATCAACACTGTATAGAAGCCGGCAATCATTAATAAAATCCCTGCGATTTTCCTTGCCATGATTCACCTCAAATAAGGCGCCATCCTTATGCCTTCGATTTGGTTTTTCTGAGTGTGAGTATGCCGCCTGCAGCAGCGAGTCCAGCACCGAGTGCTATCATGGTAAAGTTATTGGATGCAGTATCAGGCAGGGCTTCTCCTTCCGTTTGTTCTCCCTCTGAATCAGAACCAGATTGAGTATCGTCTGCCGTTCCTTCATTATTTTCTTCTTCTCTAGAGGCTACATATGCATCATATTCACCTTTGCTTGTTTCACAAGGCAAGCCGTCATTGTCACGGTCTAAGTCGTGAGGGTCATTGCTGGCATTGTACCCATTCTCATACCAGAATGCCATCACTTCTTCTTTGTTAGAAAAGTCATCACAATTCCGATCATCCTCGGCAAATACATAAGCGCTTTGACCAGCCAGCAAGAAACCTAATGCCATTATGCCTGCAAACAACTTCTTCATGTACTTCAGCTCCATTCTGTCGAAATTGGAAATTTTATTCCAGTTACATTATGTAATGAATCGGCATAGTTTTTCAAATAATATCCATTAATATTTGAATATTCAGTTATTTATTCCTAATCTGTTGTCCAATCATATGCAATGCATATACATAACAGTATTTTCGTACTAAGAGAATTTATGTATTCCTCGTTTGCTAGGGAATCTATAATTTATCCGGAAATAGGGAATCATTTCAGTAGGCTATTGTCCCGAGGCTTCTTTTCCTTAGGGCTTAAGTATGTTACTCTGTTATTTTATATTCTAATATAATATTTTCAAGACTAAGGAAGGGAATTATGAAGCAGTTAATTATCTCAAAAACTTTAATATTCATCTTTGTGATCCTGTTTGTGACAGGCTTTGAAGCTGTGTTTGGACAGGACAATGTTTTGATTGGGGTTACAACTGTGGTCGCTCTGCTTATGTATTTGGAGAGGGATCTGACTGTATCCCCATGGAAGAATACTCTGCTGCTATTAGCGGTCAACCTCTCACAAGGGATATTTGGCCAGCTGGCTGGGATTAATCCTTGGGTAGGGCTGCTTTTAAACTTTATGGCCATGTTTATTGTCGGCTACTTTTTTACATCTAATATAAAAGGGCCAATGCATATTGCGTTTGGCCTGCAATATTTGTTTATCTTGGCAAGTCCGGTTCCCTTAAGTGAATTTCCATTGAGGATTGGATCACTCGTTGCTGGAGCTTTGATCATTATGCTGGTGCAATGGATCTTTAACAGAGGGAAATTGACTAAGCAGGGCAATCGCTATTTCTTGCAGGTATGCGGGCATTTGCAAGAAAAGATCAGCCAAATTCGAGATAACCAGCCTGGTCAAGAGCTAGATTCCCTCATCCAATCGGACATTAATGGGCTGAGAAAGGTGGTTTATTTCCGGAAGATTAAGGGATACTATCTGACCCATGAGAGCAGAGCTCGTTTAAAAATTTCAGTCTGCCTTGAAAAGCTGCATTTGTTATTGAACCGCGCTGCTGTACGTGACTACCAAGGAGATGTCTTGGAAGCCCTGAATATTGAATTGATTCAGATGAAGGATTACGTTAATAATGGGACATGCTTGTCTGATGATTCCTTGGTTGGACTAAACAAAGCCCTTACAGGGCGTGAATCTGCATACATTGTGGAAGTTATCAACACATTGAAGCTATTGCGTGAATTGCTGATGTACCTGCACACGAGTGATTCCCTTGAACTGAATAAGGTTGAGAAGGTAGTTGAGATTCCGAAG
>CAJGCH010000362.1 GCA_904501845.1 uncultured Bacillaceae bacterium
GGAATGATACTGCTTGGTTCAACTACCAACAGCGGTGCCTTTTTATTAGCAGGTTTGATTATTGGTCTTGGCTTTGGAAATATATCATCCATTGCTCAAACCATTGCTATTACGATCGCATCACCCGAGCGATTAGGTCTTGCCACAGCAACCTTCTTTATCTTTTTTGAAATCGGTGCCGGTTTTGGTCCTTCACTACTCGGTTTGTTTATCCCGATTACTGGATATCCTTCTTTATACAAGATTTTAGGCTGTGTCATTTTGGCAACTTCAGCACTTTATTATTTCCTGCATGGAAAAAAAGAATCAGCAAAATATAAATCACTTAAGAGTTAAATTTTTTGAAAGAAGCGGTTGGGACTAACCCCACCTCTAAACAGAAAAAGCCGGTGAAGTTTTACGATACGTAAAAATCTCGCCGGCTTTTTTGATAATGTTAAACTTTATTATTGTTAAAATGCACGTTGATAATAGTGGATGGCTTGAGACTCTCCTCCTAAAAGGTAAGCTGGCGAAAGCAGCTTACCCGCGCATTTAATTTTCACTCTTTTTTTTACTTATAACGAAGCAAATTCCTCAATCAACTCACGATATTGCTTCATCGCGTTATCAATCGGCTCAGGGGAAGTTAAATCCACGCCAGCTTTTTTCAGCAGGTCAAGCGGATATTCGGAGCTGCCGCTTTTCAGGAATTCCAGATAGGAAGCCTGAACTTGCTTATTCCCTTTCAGCAATTCGCCTGCGAGGTGAATCGCGGAGGCAAAGCCTGTCGCGTATTTATACACATAGAACGGACGGTAGAAATGCGGGATGCGCGACCATCCATAGGCTGTTTCTTCCTCCGCTTCTACGATATCTCCACTGTAGGCATTCGATAATTGCCCGTATATTTGGTTGAAGGATTCCTTGTTCAATGGCTGGCCTTCCTCTGCCATCTCATGCGTAATCTTCTCAAACTCACTGAACATCACTTGCGTGAAGAACGTTCCATTGAATTGGTCAATGAAGTAGGTCAATAAATACTTCCGCTTCTTAGGGTCAGTCGTTTCTTTCAGTAAGTAATGGATGAGCAGCACCTCATTCACCGTTGAGGCGACCTCCGCCACAAAGATGGAATAGCCGGCTGTGATTCGCGGCTGATAGGTCGAAGAATAATAGCTGTGCATCGCATGCCCCATCTCATGAACGAGCGTGAACTGGCTGTCGATATCATCATGATGATTCAAAAGAACGAATGGATGAACGCCATACACCCCGAGATTATACGCCCCAGAGCGTTTCCCTGGTGTTTCCCTCACATCGACATAGCGTTTATCACGGAAGCTGCTGAGGATGCTTAAATACTCCTCGCCAAGCGGATGGAGCGCCTTCAGCATCGTTTCATAGGCCTCATGATAGCTGATATCCTGTTTCACGCCTTCCACTAAATCCACGCTTAAATCATATGGCTTTAACTCCTCCAGCCCGAGAATTTCCTTGCGGATCTCATTATAGCGATGTTTGGCATCCAGATTCTTGCGTGTTGTCGCAATTAAGTTCTCATATACGTCAACCGGCACCTTGTCGCCGAATAGCGCCTTCTCAAGGGCAGACGGATAGTTACGGATCTTCGTCCGTACGACATTGTTCTTGATATTGGCTGATAATGTCGAGGCAATCACATTGGCATATTGGAGATAAGGCTTGTAATAGGCCTTGTATGCCTCTTTCCGGACGTTACGGTCTTTGTCCTCAATCAGCTTTGAATACATGCCGCGCGTAAGCTCCACCATGCCTCCATTGCCATCTGATACCTCACCGAACTTGATGTCAGCGTTATTGAACATCTGGAAGGTGTTGTTTGGGGCGGAGAAGGTTTCCCCAAGCTTGGATAGGAGCTCTTCCTGTTCCTTGTTCAAGGTATGCTCCTTATAACGGAAAGCATCCCACAGGTCCTTCTCGAAGTATTTCAGTCCCTCATTCTCCTCGATATACGTGCGCAAAGTCCCTTCGTCCAGACTTAATAAATATGGCATGAAGAAGGCGCCGGCCTCACTGAGCTTTACGCTGAGCGTGCGTGCTTTCGCCATCAGGTTTTGCGCTAAGGATTCACGGGTGTCCAAGTCTCCGAGAAGCATGGCATATACATATATGTTCGTGAAGATGGCATCTGTCTCTTCATTCTTCGTCAAATAATCCAATAAATCCTTGCCATTATGAATCGCTCCGTTATAGGCGGCAATTTCCTGAACGCGCCCTTCCACTATCTGCAAGTCCTTCTCCCACTGTTCCGTACTTTCGTACAGGTCGGTTAAGTCCCATTTCTCATGGTCCGGCACTTCACTCCGGTCTTTATACTGTTTCATTCGCTTCCTCCTGTTCATCTGTCCATTGTTTATGTATATACATGGATAGGCCTGTTTCAGCACAGGTCTGTTCTCTCTCTAGTGTACCAATAATCAGCGAAAAACTTACCTTTCTTGCTCTAAAGAGATATAGAAAAAGCCGTCTTGCGTGATGGAACACACGAGACGGCCTTCATACAATCAGCTTATTTAAGCATGTCTTTTACGATGGAAACAACATTTGATGGCGTGAAACCGAATTTCTCCATCAATAGTTCACCAGGACCGGATGCACCGAAAC
>CAJGCH010000363.1 GCA_904501845.1 uncultured Bacillaceae bacterium
ATTAGTTTGTTTCCAGGCAAATGGAAAAGGGGCTGACAAAGCAAAAGCTTTTGTCAACCCCCTCTGTTAGCGGTTAGCTACTTAATGAACGAATGAAGCGCCAACAATTATGAGCAAAATGAATAGAACGACAATGAAAGCAAAGCTTCCTACACCATGGCTTCCGCCAGACCCTTGTCCTTTATCGTAACTCATATGTGCCACCTCCTTTACGGAAGAATGGAGAATAGGATGGCAAGCTGCTCTTAAACCCTATCCCTGTATACAGCATATGGAGATTAGTGAAATTAGATTGGACATATATTGATACATTCCGCCCTTATTTCGCAACGGACGAAAAAAGTTGCAGCTAGTTGGACAGCATTCCTTCACTGATCTTCTGTGAAAGTTCTATACCCATCTCACTGGAGCGGTTCGTGGCGGTTTTGATGCATTCAATCAGGGCTTCCTTTACGCCTCTTTCCTCAAGAACGCGAATGCCGGCTTCTGTTGTGCCGCCAGGGCTAGTGACCTCCATTCGCAGCGTTAGCGGAGGTTTGTCTGAGGTATGGACCATTTCAGCAGCGCCCATTAAGGTTTGGATGATGAGCTTTTGGGCATCTTGCGGCTCAAGCCCGATTTGTTCAGCGGATAACTGCATCGCTTCAATTAAATAATAGATATAGGCAGGCCCGCTTCCGGAAAGGCCAGTGACAGCATCCATCTTGTTCTCATCTGTATAAACAGCCATGCCGACTGTCCCAAATATATCCTTGGCGAGCTGCTTGTCTTTTTCTTTTACATATTCATTCCCGGAGAGGGCTGTCGCTGATTTACCGACAGCAGCGGAAGTGTTTGGCATCGCACGGATAATTGGCATCTCAATATGTGTGATGGATTGGAGGCTCGCGGTGGATATGCCGGCGGCAACGGAAATCAGGAGCATATCTTTTCTTAAGAACTCCCTTGCCTGTGTGAGCGTGGCCAGGACATCCTTTGGCTTAACGGCGACCAAGACCACATCAGCCCCTCTCAACAAGGATGGTAAATCCCGAGATGGGGTGACGCCATATTCCTTTTGGAGCCTTGCCAGCTGATTGTCATTGGTCCGGTTGCTGACCCATATATTCGCAGATTGGCTCCCCTTGCGTGCGGCCAATCCTGATATGAGGGCCTCTGCCATGGACCCGGCTCCCAAGAATGCTATTTTTTTATCCATTAAGAATTCCTCCTTTTAAAACAGTAAAAGCCCTTCATCCAAAAAGGACGAAAGGCTATTCTTCCGTGGTACCACCTTCATTGGTGAACGCCAAGCACAACAAGCAGGTTCACCTCTTTATGCCGTGTAACGCCAGCGTAACGTTCAGGTTTTCCTGAAGGGCTCAAAAGGGAGGTTCAGGCAAGCGTAGAGGGCGATGGAGCCTTACAGCCGCGGGTCCCATTCTCTTTCACCATACTGCATTGCTTACTTGGCCTTTATCATTGCCGATATAGTTTAATTGTACATAATGATTATAGGAATTATGCTAAAATTTTGACGATATGTCAAGGGTTGGGGTGTTAATTCCGTTATAGTGAGTGTAAAGGATAGAAATTTAAGCCAAATTATGTAAAAATAATGATAAAAACTTATATAGGGAGAAATGCTGAGATGACACAGACAAAGGTAGCCGAAAAAATCATCCTGCCAACGCCTTTTGCGGTTGGAGATGTCAATGTATTTCTGATTGAGGGCGAGAAATTAACCATGATTGATGCAGGCATTAAAACGAAGGAAGCGGAGAATGCCCTTGAAAGTCAGCTGAATGAACGCGGCTACACCATCTCAGATATCGATCAGGTCATCTTGACCCATCACCATTCTGACCATTGCGGGTTAGTCGATCTTTTTGAAGGGAAAGATCTGCTGGGTCATGAGGACAATCAACGCTATTTGGTACGTGACGATGAATTCCTTGATTGGCAGCGCGAGTATTTTACCGGTATATCCAAGAAGATGGGTGTGCCAAAGGAATACATGAAGTATGCTAATAATGTCGAATCGATGTATACATATTCAGGTTCCAAACCACTGACTGGATTCCTGAAAGAGGGCGATAAGATTCCAGGGTTAGAGGGGTGGATCGCATTGGAAACATTCGGCCATTCACAGGGTCATCTATCTTTTTACCATGAGGCAACAGGAAGCCTGATTGGCGGGGACTTACTGCTCGGAAGAATATCGCCAAACCCAATCCTGGAGCCGCCTAAGAAAAAAGGAGAAGCAAGATTTAAGCCTCAGCTTCAGCTGAATGAGAGCTTGAAGAAAATCGAGAAAAATAAGCTGGATATTGTCTATCCAGGGCATGGGTCCAACATCACGGATGCCTACAGCCTCATTGAAAAGAGACTGAGAAAGCAGCATGAGCGGGCGATGCATGTCAAAGGTCTTATCGGTGAAGGAGAGAATACAATCTTAGAGCTTGCTGTCCAATTATTCCCGAAAGCAATTAGACGGGACCCGGCCCTTGCCTTGTTTGAAACGTTAGGACAGCTTGATTATCTTGAATCCATTCAGAAAGTGGAGAAGCAAGATAAGGAGGGTGTGTTATATTATAGAGTAACGACCCATGAATAAGGAAGTGG
>CAJGCH010000364.1 GCA_904501845.1 uncultured Bacillaceae bacterium
AAATACCATTCTTTCTTCTCCATTTCGTCCCCTCCAAAGGAAAACCATTTGA
Organism: uncultured Bacillaceae bacterium; assembly: GCA_904501845.1. GTDB lineage: Bacteria > Bacillota > Bacilli > Bacillales > Pradoshiaceae > Pradoshia. Next base: position 53 of record CAJGCH010000364.1, read on the forward strand.
CAAATTACCTCAATATTTTCCTTACGTTTATCATATCTGATTTCCTGTGGACTGAAAAGTAAAATAATTAAACAATGGTATTATGTTGTACTCCATCCTCCGTTGACAGAAAGAATCTGCCCTGTCATATAAGCTGCATCCTCTGACAGCAAAAAGGAAATGACTCCTGCAATCTCCTCTGGATGTCCAAGCCTCCCCATCGGAATCTCTTCTGCCAGCCCTTCCAACTCTTGCTCATCAAAAGACTTGAGCATTGGTGTTGCGATGGCACCCGGCGACACGGCATTTACACGAATTCCAGATGGCGCCAGCTCTTTAGAGAGAGCTCTCACGAACGTATTTTGTCCGCCCTTCACCATAGAGTAGAGAACCTCACAAGATGCCCCGATTTCTCCCCAAATAGACGTAACGGCAATAATATTTCCAGCCCGCTTATTAATTAGCTTTGATACCAGGCCTTTAGTCAACAAGAAAGGGGCGGTCACATGAAGCGTGATCATCCGTCTAGCTTCCTCATCAGTCATATCGGTGACTAGACCAAAAAAGCTATCGCCGCTATTAAGGATAATCGCATCAAGCTCTGAGATCTGCTCAAGGATGGCCAGATGACCGTCCTGTCTGCTCAAGTCTGCCTGAATCACCTTTATCTTGCCTGGAAAGCGTTCAAGCTCATGAGCCAATGCCATGATTCCCTTTTCATTTTGATGATAATGCAAATACAGATTCCAGCCTTCTGCAGCTAAACGGCGAGAGATTTCACGGCCAATTCCCCCGCTAGCACCAGTAATGAGCACGAATTTTTCTGACATTTTCACAAACCCCTTACTTCTATGAACACTAACAATCCTTTTCATTATAATGGTTGGCGGACAAAAGGAAAACCATCAATCTAAATTGGCAAATTGTTTCTAGGTACCCTTTCATGAAAAAACCTATCCCACAGCTAATGGGACAGGTCATCTGCCTTTAGGAAGGCAAAATTTGAAATACAGACAGGCGCTCTTCATCAATCAATCGATTCACAGCATCCTGTACATCTGCTACTGTCAGCTCCTCTAAAACAGAAACGACATCAAATAGCTCCATTTGATTAAAGGCATATCGTGTAAATTGGTTGGCAATGGATTCCAATGAATTCAACGAGCGAAGAAACGAGCCAATTCGCTTTTTCCTAACAGCATCAAGCTTCTCCTCTGTTAAGAATTTGCCTTCTTTCACCTCAAAGAGGATAGATTTTATTTCCTCGGCTAATCGATCAGGCTCCCTCGTATCGCCGCCGATCATGCCAAAGCCAAACCCGTATTCCTGCGTATAATCATAAAAGAAGGAATTATCAATAATCCCGGATTCAAAAAGGTTCTCATAATACTGCGAGCTTTTGCCAAAGGTGCATTCTAAGAACAGACCAATGGAGAGCTCCCGCTTAAGCAATTCAATCCCTTCCATTTCCGTATCTGCCGCCTTAATACCTACCACACATTTAGGGGATTGAACATGCATTTGGATGGAGCGTTCCTTAATGGCCGACGATGAAGGCTCTGGATCAAATTTTCGGCTGATTTCCGCCCGTTTCTTAAATTCCTTCTTCGACTGGTTATCCCGGACGAGCTTCATGATTTTTTCCGGATCGTCTGGTCCTGTAATGAAAAGGAGCATATTACTTGGGTGATAGAACGCGTTATAGCATTCATAAAGAAGTTCCTTTGTAATCCCGGCAATCGATTCAACTGTTCCGGCAATATCAATTTTGACAGGATGATGATGATATAAATTTTCGATGATGCCGAAATACAGCCTCCAATCAGCATTATCATCATACATCATGATTTCCTGCCCGATGATTCCCTTCTCCTTTTCCACACTTTGGTCAGAAAAATACGGTTCCTGTACGAAATCAATCAGTGTCTCTAGATTCTTTTCAACATCCGTAGTACTTGAGAATAAATAAGCAGTCCTCGTAAAGGACGTGAACGCATTCGCGGCAGCTCCCTGACGGCTGAATTGCTGAAAAACATCCCCATCCTCTTTCTCAAACAGCTTATGCTCAAGAAAATGAGCTATTCCATCCGGCACGCGCGAATATTCGGCTGCCCCAGGTTCCTTGAAATGATTATCAATGGAGCCGTATTTGGTGGTAAATGTAGCATAAGTCTTATTGAATCCAGGCTTTGGCAAAATATAAACCGACAAGCCATTATCCATCTGCTCAACATACAATTCTTCCTGGAGCTGTTCAAAAATTTGCTTTTCCATTATTCAGCTACCTCCGTTCCATGAAGGAAGTAAATCGTATCAAGAACAATTTTCTCTCCGCAAGCGATTATTTCCTCTTTCGTCACTTGATCAATCCGTCCGAGCCACTCATCAAGACTTATATCCACTTTGGCCACGACATTGTGATATAGCACCTCTGTCAGCCCCCGCGATGTATCAATCGTTTCCAGCAGCTGATTCTTTATGATGGCTTTGGTCTGAACAATTTCCTGTTCTGAGAAATCTCCGCGTTTCATTGCTTCCATCTGTTCCTTAATAATGGTCACAGCC
>CAJGCH010000365.1 GCA_904501845.1 uncultured Bacillaceae bacterium
CTGTATCAAGAAAGAAAAAGAGGCCAGCCATACGGCTAGCCTCTTTCATGCTCTATTATTGAGCAGATGTCGTTTCTTGAAGTTTTTCACGAAGAACCATTGGCAGGATTCCTCCATGACGGTAGTAATCAATTTCAATTTCAGAGTCAAAGCGAACGAGCGCTTCGAATTTTTTCTCTGTTCCATCTTCAGCCACAGCTGTCACGGTAATCATTTGACGAGGCTTGATGTTTTCATCGATTGGCACGAAGATTCGTTCCGTACCTGTAAGGCCTAGTACCTTCGCATTTTCTCCTTCTTTAAATTGAAGAGGAAGAACACCCATTAGTGCAAGATTGGAACGGTGAATCCGCTCAAAGCTTTCAGCAATAACCGTTTTAATGCCAAGTAAGTTTGTGCCTTTTGCAGCCCAGTCACGAGAGCTTCCCATACCATAATCCTTACCGGCAAGGACGACAAGACCTGTATCATCCTTCTTGTATTCCATGCATGCATCATAGATGGACATGACTTCATTTGTTGGCCAGTAAGTTGTATAACCGCCCTCAGTACCAGGTGCGATTTGGTTACGGATACGGATATTAGCAAATGTACCGCGCATCATGACCTCATGGTTACCACGGCGGGAACCGTATGAGTTGAAATCACGGATGCCCACGCCTTTTTCGCGCAAGTATCTGCCAGCAGGCGTATCTTTACCGATTGAACCAGCCGGGGAGATATGGTCTGTTGTGACGGAATCGCCGAACAAACCAACTACGCGCAAGCCTGACAATGGCTTAACTTCGGATGGATTTGGATCCAAGTTCTCGAAGTATGGCGGGTTTTGAATATACGTGGAATCAAAGTCCCAATTGTATAATGGTTCATTGCTTGTCTGGATTTCATTCCAGCGAAGGTTATCATCGAATACGCGCTCATATTCCTTGTTGAACAAGGCAGATGTAACGGTTTCCTGAACTAAGGCATTAACCTCTTCGCTAGTTGGCCAAATATCTTTAAAGAATACTTCCTTGCCGTCTTTTCCTACACCGATTGGATCGTTCTCAAGATCAATATCCACTGTGCCCGCAAGCGCATAAGCAACCACTAGCGGAGGTGATGCAAGGTAATTGCCTTTTACAAGCGGATGGATACGTCCTTCAAAGTTACGGTTACCGGATAGAACAGATGTTACAAGCAAGTCAGCTTCGCCAACAGCCACTTCGATCTCTTCTAGCAATGGACCGGAGTTTCCGATACATGTTGCACAGCCATAACCGACAAGGTTGAAGCCAAGCTCATCCATGTATGTTTGAAGGCCTGCATCACGCAAGTAGCCTGTTACGACTTTGGAACCCGGAGCCAAGGATGTTTTCACATGATGAGGAACTTGCAGACCAAGCTCGACAGCTTTCTTCGCAACAAGACCCGCCCCTAACATGACATATGGGTTGGATGTATTTGTACAGCTTGTGATAGCTGCAATCGCGATGTCACCTGTTTTCATAGGTGCTACGCGTCCATCATTGAATTCAACCGTAATTTTCTTATCGATCTCTTCCTGGCTTAAGCCAAAGCCTGCATTGCCGACTGGAGCAGTCAATGCTTCTCTGTAAGCTTTTTGCATCTGAGAAAGCGGAATCAAGTCTTGCGGACGTTTAGGACCGGACAGATTGGCTTCAATCTCAGAAAGGTCAATCTCAATAACTTTTGTATATTTTGGTTCTGGAGTATCTTTCGTATAGAATAAATCATTTTCTTTGCAATACTTCTCGACTAGCTGGATATGTTCCTCAGAACGTCCAGTTAAACGCATATATTTCAGGGATTCATCATCAATCGGGAAGAATCCGCATGTAGCTCCGTATTCAGGCGCCATGTTGGCAATTGTCGCACGGTCTGATAAGGATAGATCGCTCATTCCCGGACCGAAGAATTCAACGAATTTATTAACAACACCGCTCTTACGAAGAACTTCTGTTACTTTAAGCGCCAGGTCAGTCGCCATAGCGCCATTTGGCAAGGAGTTCACAAAGCGGACGCCGATTACTTCCGGCACTGGGAAATAAGAAGGCTGTCCAAGCATGCCTGCTTCTGCTTCAATTCCCCCTACACCCCAGCCAAGGACGCCAAGTCCATTGATCATTGTTGTATGGGAGTCTGTACCGACAAGCGTATCTGGGAATGCCATATAATCTCCGTCAGGCATTTCAATCGAATGAACGACATTCGCTAAATACTCAAGGTTTACTTGGTGAACGATACCTGTATCAGGCGGAACGGCACGATAGTTATCAAATGCTTTTTGAGCCCAGCTTAGGAATTGATAACGCTCAGCATTACGTTCAAATTCAAGATCCATGTTCACTTGGAGTGAATCAGCCGTACCATATTTATCAACTTGCACGGAGTGGTCGATAACGAGATCAACCGGAATTTCCGGATTAATTTTATCAGGGTTTCCGCCAATATCAGCCATTGCTTTACGCAAAGAAGCCAAGTCAACGACCGCAGGAACACCGGTAAAGTCCTGCAAAATTACGCGGGATGGTTTAAATGGAACATCAACATCGATTGACTGCTGATCAGTGCCCCATTTTGCCAAGTTTTCCA
>CAJGCH010000366.1 GCA_904501845.1 uncultured Bacillaceae bacterium
CGGGATCAAGCAACAGTCCACCGGACTGTTGCATTTTAATTTTCGAGTCACGCACCTCTTTAGCTCCAAAAAGGGCCACCCCGTTGGGGTGGCCCTTTTTGGAGCTAGTGACGTGACTCGAACACGCGACCTTCTCATTACGAGTGGTGGTTTTACTGTTTTATGCCGTTTTGAAGTGTTCTAAAAGTTGTTGTGCTGCAATCACTTTTAGGATTTAAGTGTGTTGTTTCGTTTGGCTACCAGACGCATCATTTTATATCTTTGGTAGCCAAATGGTAGCCATGAAAGCATGATTCATAAAGGGTAGATTTTACTCCGGGTGCGACTTCCGTTCCTCCCACATTCGTGGTTGCGGTACGGCTTCGACCCGGTGATCGTTCCATCGTACTGAGCGATAGATTCATTTTCCCATACAGAAGAAAGACCAGGAGCTGCTGTTGCTCCTGGCTTTCCTTATTCTGCGAGAATCTCAGTTCTTGCGGCCTCGGCATCCTCTCCAATACAGGACAGGACATACTCACGCAGTACCGCATTGGATGTTTTACCGATGCTTTCACAGTATGCCTTGAATTTGTCAGCCTGTTCCTTTTTCACTCGACAGGCCAGGCTGGAAATATTCTCCTTGTGATACTTGGCAGCGGCTTTCTTCTGTGCTTCAGATGTTGCCATAGATGTACCTCCTCTGGAATTTGCTAATAGTATACCACATTTATCTATGTTTAACCATATAGAAAATAACTAAAATATATGGTTAACCTTTGTACATTATCCCATCTTGATATATGGTTAACCATAGATTATAATGTAGACATGAAGCAGAGGGGACAACAGAGAGGCCGCCCGGTAAGTCACCCCCTTAATAATGACTACAACTGAGGCGGAAAAAACTAAATACTGGAGGGTACACAATGAAGTACAATCTTTCCCACATTATGCGGTCTGCCTGGAGCATCTTCCGCAAGGGAGTCAAGATCTTCTCTGAGGCTCTGCGGATGGCCTGGAGTAATGCAAAGTCCCACAACACAGCAAAGGAGGCCGCCGGTATCAACGAGGAAACCCATACCTGGAGCGGCTGGCGGAATATCGGCTATGAAGTGATCCACGAAAGCAAGGCACTTTACAAGGCGATTATCAGCGATCCCGCCACCAAGAGCGGCACCCGGATAATGTGCTACTTTGGAGCATCCCAAGTTCAGCCCATCGGAGCATAAGAAAAGCCCCTTGCACTAGCCGACCAAAGCAAGAGTGCAAAGAGCCTAGTCACCCCGGAGGGGACATGGCCATTATATACCATGCCCCTCCGATAGTCAACAAAATGGAGGAATTACAATGACAGCAGCCGAAGCTATGAAGAGCGAATACATTGAGGCCATCAATAAGGCCATGAAGCGAACCAATGATGTTTCTCTACTGGATTTGATTTATCAGATCCTCGTTAAGAGTGAGGAGGCAAAGAAATGAGCAGTAAGGAGCAACTGATCAAGATAGTCCAGGAGGCAAAGAACCCGGAAAAGCTGCTTGCCGCATTGGCAGAAGCACTTACGATGATAAACCAGGGAAAGAGTGATGAAGAAATCTTAAAACATTTCGGTGTTATCTGAATACGAAAGAATCCGCTGTACCTCCGCTTGGAAGTGCGGCGGATTTCTTTTTTCCGCATGATGCCGTGTTTATAAACTCTGGTAAAAACTTTGGGCAGAACAGGATTTTTATATAGGAACACTTTTTATTATCAATGGAGGGGCAAAACAAAGGCGAACTATATTTAGGCAGTTCCTCCTAAAAATCCCCGTAGGGCTTCGCCCCACACCCCGGGAACGGGCTTATTCAAATACGCAGCTTCGCTGCTATTTGAAGTAATCCCTTTAGCGGCTACCGCCGCACAGATAATCCAGAAGAAAGAGGTTATACCAGATGCTCATAAACGAATATCACAAGAATCTGCCAGAATACTATGACACCATGTATCTGGATGGATACACCCCGGAGCAGATAATGGAGGCACATCATAGAAGCATGGCAAAGAAATACTATGCAGATCAAAAGAGAAAGCAATACAAGCAGAGATTGAAAAACAGCTTGAAAAGGCTGTAAGCAATGCACTAGATGACATTTTTAAAGCATGGAAATAAAGACAGGCGGGAGCTTGTTCCACCGATCAATGTCCCAGGAGGGAAGATCAGAGGAGCAGCTCCCGCTATTTTTCGTTTTTACCCGTGTAACGGCTTCATTTTCTCCTGGTCGATCACAGCCGGAAAAACCGTCTTTCAAAATAAAATAGCCATTTCGTGGGAGTGTTGTCCTCCCTATACAGGAATAGGCTATACTGATTCTTATTTTCCCGTAATACACCCCCGTGCGTGTATCGTGTCAATAAATTGTCAAACCATAGTGCAATCTTAGTATTTCCTTGGGGTAACCTTGTGGTAATAGGAGGATCACGGCAGCCGCCCTAATGCTGCCATGACCTCCCGGTACTTTCTTTCCCGCTCCTCTTGTTCTAATCGCTCCCGCTTCTCTTTCTTCTGTTCCTCCAGAATGAGATATTTTTCCTGTATGGTAAGACCGGA
>CAJGCH010000367.1 GCA_904501845.1 uncultured Bacillaceae bacterium
TATATTTCGGTCACCTTCGCATCACGGAAATAGCGCTCAACCGGATATTCCTCTGTATAGCCGTACCCGCCAAATACTTGAATCGCCTCTGTCGTCACATCCATTGCTGTCTTCGATGCTATTAGTTTCGCCATCGAAGACTCCTTCGTACATGCTAACCCTGCCCCTTTCAATGAAGCGGCATGATAGACGAGCAGCTTGGATGCTTCAATGGCTGTTGCCATATCAGCAAGCTTGAAGCCAATGCCTTGCTGTACACTTATCGGCTTGCCAAATTGTTTTCTTTCCATCGCATAACGGGCAGCCTCATGGAAAGCCCCTTCGGCAATACCGAGTGCTTGGGCAGCGATGCCGATTCGCCCCGTGTTCAGATTGCCAAGCGCGATTGCCAAGCCCTGCCCCTCTTCACCGAGCAGATTCTTTGCCGGCACTTTCATATCCTCAAATGTGAGCTGGACGGTACGTGAGCCATGGAGGCCCATTTTACGTTCATCCTTCCCAATCACAAGACCAGGTGTATCCCTCTCAACGATGAAGGCGGAAATGCCCTTGCTTCCTTTCTCAGGCGCCGTTTGGGCGAAGACAATATAAGTATCTGCCTCCCCTCCATTCGTGATGAAGATTTTAGAGCCATTAAGGATATATTCATCCCCTTGCTTCACAGCCTTTGATTTGAGCGAGCCGGCATCTGAGCCTGCGCTCGGTTCAGTCAGGCAGAAGGCCCCTATGTACTCCCCGCTCGCAAGCTTTGGAATATAGGCCTTTTTTTGTTCCTCTGTTCCGTAGAAAAGTATCGGGTTCGTTCCGACTGATGTATGAACACTAAGAATGACGCCGACTGTCGGACTGATTCTTGATATCTCATGAATGGCGATGATGTAAGAGGTGAAATCCATGCCGGCACCGCCATATTCCCCCGGAATTGGAATCCCCATTAAGCCTAGCTCTCCCATACTCTTCAGTACGGCTCTTGGGAACGCCCCCTTCTCCATTTCCGGCACGAATGGCGCTATTTTCTCTTCAGCAAATTCCCGCACCATCTTCCTCATCATCTGCTGTTCTTCCGTAAACCTTAAGTCCATTCAAGCTGCCTCCTCATGCCTTTGACGCGTATTAGCTGTATTCATAAAATCCTCTGCCAGTTTTCTTCCCGAGCCAGCCGGCCTTCACATATTTGCGAAGGAGCGGACATGGCCGGTATTTATCCTCGCCAAGCCCTTCCTGAAGGGTTTCCATAATATATAGGCATGTATCAAGCCCGATGAAATCTGCGAGCTGAAGCGGGCCCATCGGATGGTTCATGCCAAGCTTCATGACTTCGTCAATCGCTTCCTTTGTGGCAACTCCCTCGTACAGAGTGAAAATCGCCTCATTGATCATGGGCATGAGTACACGGTTTGAGATAAACCCAGGGAAATCATTGACTTCCACCGGAACCTTGCCAAGGTCTTTTGCCATTGCTTCAATCGCTGCATACACCTCATCCTTTGTGGCAAGCCCGCGGATAATCTCGACGAGCTTCATGACAGGAACCGGATTCATGAAATGCATCCCAATGACCTGCTCTGGCCTCTTTGTGGCTGCGGCAATTTCCGTAATCGGCAATGAGGATGTATTGGTCGCTAAGATCGCATGGGAAGGAGCAATCTGGTCCAGTTCAGCAAATAGCTGTTTCTTAATTTCCATATTTTCTATTGCTGCTTCTATGACCACATCCACTTCTCTTGCATTTTGCAAGTCAGCGGAAGGCTTGATTCTCTCAAGCAACCCCGTCTTTTCCTCATTTGTAAGACGGCACTTATCCACGAGACGCTGCACGTTTTTCTCTATTCCTGCGATTCCTCTGTCTACAAACTCCTGCTTCAAATCATGCAAAAACACATCAAATCCAGCTGCTGCACATACTTGTGCAATTCCAGAGCCCATTTGTCCGGCCCCAATGACCATGACTTGTTTCATATCCATTCTTAAAGTCCCCCTTTTGGTACTTCAATCATGATCGCATCGCCCTGCCCGCCGCCGCTGCAGATGGAGGCAATTCCGATGCCGCCGCCCCGGCGCTTCAATTCATACATAAGCGTGAGGATAATCCTTGCACCGCTTGCACCAATTGGATGCCCGAGCGCAACCGCTCCTCCATTGACATTGACCTTCTCAGGGTCTAACCCGGCAATCTTTCCGCTCGCGAGCGTGACTGCTGCAAATGCCTCATTGATTTCGAATAAATCTATCTCCTCAAGGGATTTGCCTGTTTTCTCTAAAAGTGCATTAATCACAAGTCCAGGTGTTTTCGGGAAATCCTTCGCTTCTACCGCGACCTCGGCATGACCAATGATATAGGCACCAATCTTCTTATCTTGCTTTCTGGCCCGCTCTTCGCTCATTAGCACGAGTGCACCAGCCCCGTCATTAATACCTGGCGCATTGCCGGCCGTGATGGTCCCGTCCGCTCCAAAGGCTGGTTTCAGGGCGGCCAATCGCTCTGTTGTCGTATCCTTTCTTGGCGCCTCATCGACCGCAACGATGCGCTCTCCCTTTCGCTCTTTGACCGTAA
>CAJGCH010000368.1 GCA_904501845.1 uncultured Bacillaceae bacterium
AATATGATGCCTAAATCCCTTTGTCATGCATTCTTCATAGCACGAAAGCGACTTTGCTGCCTCACCGGAAGGAACGATATGAACAAGCGTATCGTATCCGGATTGATTCAATAAGCGGGTTAAAGAGTCTGTATGCAAGGCAGCTACATGAGAATCCGAAATTAAAAACAGTTTCTTCCTTCCCGGAAACTTTTCCTGCAAAAATGGAGGTAATTTCTTCGCAACTTGATTCCCTATAAAAATGGGATAGGTTTTTGAAGCTGTCTGAATCTCAAAGCTGTCCATCAAAATTCCCTCGCATATCTTCGTTGTTCATTAATCGTTTCAATCAATGTATCCAGGCGGTCTGCATAGAATTGATCCATAATAGCACTCGCCAGCTCCCATGCAACCGCATGCTCACACACGACTGCGGCAGCTGGCACAGCACATGCATCAGAGCGTTCAATTGATGCGGCGAATGTTTCCTTCGTCTCAATATCAACGCTATTCAGCGGTTTATATAGGGTAGGGATTGGCTTCATTACCCCGCGAACGACAATCGGCATTCCGGTTGTCATTCCGCCTTCAAATCCCCCGAGACGATTTGTCTTTCTGCTATAGCCTGCCTCTTCATCCCAGATAATCTCATCGTGAACCATACTGCCCGGCACACGCGCTGCCTCAAAACCAATTCCAAATTCGACACCCTTAAAGGCATTTATGCTTAGCACGGCTCCGGCGATTTTAGCATCAAGCTTGCGGTCATAATGCACATAGCTCCCCACTCCGCTAGGCATGCCTGTTGCAATCACTTCCACCACTCCGCCGAGTGAATCCCCATTTTTCTTTGCCTCATCAATGGCTGCCATCATTTGAATGCCAGCTTCCTCATCAAGACAGCGGACAGGAGACTCTTCTGCCTTCTCCCTTATGGTGTGAATATCTGTCATATCCGTGCTTTTTGCCTTAATACCGCCAATCTCCACCACATGGGATACGAGTTCAATTCCAAGAAGCTGCAAAAGCTTTGTGGCGACTGCCCCAGCAGCAACCCTGACTGTTGTCTCCCGGGCTGAAGAACGTTCAAGCACATTCCGCAAATCTCTGTGCCCATACTTGATTCCGCCATTCAAATCAGCGTGGCCTGGTCTTGGTCTTGTGATTTTCCGCTTGATTTCTTCTTCATCCTTCTCATCAATCGGCTCGATCCCCATGACATGTGTCCAATGTGTCCAATCCCGATTCTTCACGTTTAAAGCTACAGGAGACCCTAATGTCCTTCCATGCCTTACACCGGATGTTATCTCAGCGGTATCTTTCTCTATTTGCATCCTTCTGCCCCTGCCGTAGCCTTTTTGCCGTCTAGCTAAATGTTTATTGATATCCTCCTCGGCTATTGGCATACCGCTAGGCAACCCCTCTATAATGGCCGTTAATTGGGGACCATGGGATTCCCCCGCTGTTAAGTATCTCATCTGGCTCCTCCTTCATCACTTTAAAGCAATTATGTATAAATATATCATAATAAAGCTTCTTTTGCTAAATTTACTTGTTTTACTATTGTACATCAGAACAAAATAGAAACTCCACTCATAAATAGATGTATTTTTCTGATAACTTATAACCGCATTAAAAAACAGCTGCATTTTTCATGCAACTGTTTTTTTAAATGACATTAATAAATCCACTCATTCACAAGCTTGCTGTATTCAGATAGTTCCTCTTCTTTAAAGAAGATGCCGAGCTCTCTTTCAGCACTTTCAGGAGAATCAGAGCCATGGATGATATTCTTTCCGACCGTTACGCCGAAATCGCCGCGAATGGTTCCGGGAGCTGCATCCTTAGGATTAGTGGACCCCATCATTTGACGTGCTGTAGCAATTACATTTTCACCTTGCCATGCCATTGCAAATACAGGTCCTGATGTGATGAAATCTACTAATTCTCCAAAGAATGGACGCTCTTTATGCTCAGCATAATGCTTTTCTGCTACTTCTGCAGGAATGATCATTAATTTTGCTCCGATTAGCTGGAAGCCCTTTTTCTCAAAACGGCTTACAATTTCCCCGATTAAATTGCGTTGAACACCATCTGGTTTGACCATCAAAAATGTTTTTTCCATCATTGCACCTCTGTTTATGTATCGTTTTAGTTTTCACTTGACCTGAAAAATATACCATTTTAAATGATGTTATGCAAATAATTTGAAAACGCTTAATAATTCCGTTTTCCGATAAACTCGGCGATATCATGCAAATAACGAGTGTTCTTCGTGTCAGGGAGTTCCTTCAATATGTCAAATGCCTTGTCTAAGTAGCGATTGCTGACTTCAACAGATTTTTCGATGGCGCCAGAACGTCTAATTTTCTCAAGAATCGGCTTCAGTTCTTCATGAGTCATATCCTCATGCACTTTCCTGATTTCGCTTGCCAAGGAAGGCTCCCTAAGGGCATACAGGACAGGCAGGGTGACGTTCCCTTGCCAGAGATCGCTTCCGGCAGGCTTGCCAAGCTCTTTGTCTGTCGCTGTGAAATCAAGGACATCATCAATGATTTGAAATGA
>CAJGCH010000369.1 GCA_904501845.1 uncultured Bacillaceae bacterium
AGATTCGAGTCCATATGTCCGACTTGGGGCATCCATTGCTCGGGGATGATCTATATGGCGGTTCAAGGACCCTTATCGCAAGACAGGCCCTTCATTGCGGGACCTTGATGTTCAAACACCCGATTACAGGAGAGCAGATGCAGTTTAATAGCGCAATTCCGACCGACATGCAGGGGCTAATGAGATAAATAATGACAGAGATAAAGAGCTGAAGGGATATACCATTCAGCTCTTTCGTTTATTCATCGTATGTATGGAACTTCTCAGGGACGAACGGGAGGGCAGAATCCACCTGGAAAAAGATTTTTTCAGGATAGCGCAGCCCGGTCAGTTTTCCGCCGAAAACAGCTCCTGTATCAATATTATACGTATTATTCTTGATCCTTGGCTCCAAAACTGGGGTATGGCCATAGACAATCATCGGGTCTCCCTTGTGCCGAAGCGCCCAATCGAGCCGTTCAGGACGCCCGTCCGGCAGGTTTTTTCCTGTTATGTCCCCATAAAGGATAAATGTTTGAACCTTCTTATTATTCAATCCGATAAACTCTTTTTTTATGCCGGCATGGGCGATGGCCAGGTTTCCTTCATCAAGGACGAGATAAAGCGGAGATTCCTCATAAAGCTGTATGAATCGCTGGCGAACTTTTTTCCTCTTTTTCGGATGCAATGCTTCCAATTCAGCCACGGTAGTTTCCAGTCCGTGGGTGACCTGTACCCTATTTCCCAGGAAATAGCGATATAATTTATTACAATGGTTTCCTGGCACATATAACCCTCTTTTTTTATGGATGACAAGCTCCCAAACAAAATCAATCATCTCGACAGATTTGGGACCGCGGTCCGTGATGTCACCGAGAAAAACTGGTATATACCCATCAGGGTGACAGGGAATGCCATCCTTTAATTGATAGCCCATTCTATCGAACAGCTGCATACATTCATCGTAGCACCCGTGTACATCTCCGATACAATCATACATAATTGGCCCTCCCATCTATTCTCGTGTATTCTTTCCGGTGATGGCTTGATTTATGGCAATAGAATCATACAGAAATATTATATCCTTCAAGCAGCTTGAATCAAATAGAGTGTGCTGTGCTAATAGAAAACTTGTGGATGACCAATCGTAAGCTGTGTACCCTTTGTTAAATGTGATGATTCATTTTATAAGCCTTCCCGGCTAAATTTGGTAATAAGACTTTACATACTAGCGGTTCATAGTATAGATTAGTACTAGGTACTAATAATATGTATTAATTTTGAGGAGGAATCCTTTTATGAACGTGAACGTTGATGATAAGACGATCGTCGTCATGGGTGTGGCTAATAAACGCAGCATCGCTTGGGGAATCGCGACTGCCCTTTACCAAGCTGGTGCGAGACTGATTTTTACATATGCCGGCGAACGGATGGAAAAAGGTGTACGTGAATTAGTTGACGGTCTTGAGGGAGGCAAAGAAACATATGTCCTTCCATGTGATGTAACAAGTGATAGTGAAATTGAAAAATGCTTTGCCGACATCCGTGAAAAATACGGAAAAATCGATGGGATTGCCCACTGCATCGCATTTGCCAACAAAGAAGAACTAAAGGGAGAGTATTTAAACACGAACAGGGAAGGCTTCCTGTTAGCGCAAAATATCAGCGCCTATTCATTGACGGCTGTTGCCAAGGCCGCACGAGATATGATGAATGAGGGAGGAAGCATCGTTACCCTCACGTATTTAGGCGGAGAAAGAGTTGTCCAAAACTACAATGTCATGGGCGTAGCCAAAGCAAGCCTTGAAGCAAGCGTTAAATACCTGGCCAATGATCTTGGACCTTCTGGCATCCGAGTAAATTCCATCTCGGCTGGAGCCATCCGGACACTCTCAGCAAAAGGTGTCGGCGACTTCAATACAATCAGGAAAGTATTCGAAGAAAGAGCCCCGCTTAGAAGACAAGTGACACAGGAAGAGGTCGGGGACACAGCCTTGTTCCTCTTCAGCCCATTATCAAGAGGAATCACAGGGGAAAATATACATGTCGATTCCGGATTCCATATTTTAAGTCTGTAAGAAGGAACGGTTAAAAAGAGAAGCAGAATTCTAATGGAGTTCTGGCTTCTCTTTTTTTGTGCGGGGAATCGCCAGGAAAAGCCCACCCTATGCCGATGCAACGGGTAGGAAGGATGGGGAAAGGGTGGTCGAAAGATGGGAATCGCCAGGCAATCCCCACCCTATGCCCAGGCAACGGGTAGGAAGGGTGGTCAAAGGGTGGACGAAAGATGGGAAAAGCCAGGCAATCCCCACCCTATGCCCAGGCTAGGCAGGTGAAGGGTGGTCAAAGGGTGGACGAAAGGTGGGAATCGCCAGGCAATCTCCACCCTTCACCCAAGCTACGCCGGTGAAGGCGGGGCAAAAAGCAGCCAAACGGCTGTGAAAAAAACTATCTATCTGAAAGCGCTGAACTCCCTTCCAATCAGCAGCTATCACTGAAATAATATTTCAGCTTGTTTTAGGCATCAACTCTTTCTTTTGACCATAAAAATAGACAAACCATC
>CAJGCH010000370.1 GCA_904501845.1 uncultured Bacillaceae bacterium
TATCTTTGACCGTTTGATTGCCCTTGATGAGCGGATTATGCAATTGCCTGATTTCGAGAGTGCTGATGAACTGACGAAAGCGCAAATGAATGAATTGGTATCCATTTTCAATGAAATGTTGAATATTGCCCAACTTAATGCGAAATACTACCTCGTTAAGGGCGACTCCAAGCAGCCAGTGACATTGAACGAGTTGATGCCTATGGAAACAATCAATGGAGCGGATCTTCTAATTGAACTGTACAGTCATCAAGGTGAGTTCCTTGCTGACATGATAATCACAGAGGACATATTCGGTTCTGATATTATCAAAGAAGAAGTCGATAAAATTACGAAGCCGGTAGTTGAAGCAGAGCAAAAGAAAAAGTCTGCAAAGCCTGTTAAAAAGGTAACGAAAACAGAGAATGGCGGTAAATTGCCAAATACGGCCGGCAATTATGCTGAAGGCATCCTTCTAGGCACAGCAATTGCTGCCCTGGGCGCTGGCATGCTTGTCTATCGCAAAAGGAAGTCCGCTTAAATGAGCAAAGCCAGATTAACCGCTCTGTTGTCCATCTTGCTCATACTGGTGGGGCTTGGTCTGGTATTCAAAAATAGTTTGCCCTTCTTTGTCCAAGCTGATGTGCCCGAGGTGACAGTGAAGGAAGAAGAACCTGTTCCACAATCTGTATCGCAAGCAAAGGAAGAGAAGAAAGAAGCGGAAGAAGCAGAATTGTACACTGAATATCCGAGTGTTGGCGAGACATTTGGAGAATTGATTATCCCGAAAATATCATCAACCCTGCCGATTGTCGAGGGAACGGATGAGGATGAACTGGAGAGGGGCGTTGGTCATTATGCGAATAGCGTCCTTCCCGGCGAAAAGGATAATTCAGTGCTATCCGGCCATCGTGATACCGTTTTTCGCCGGCTCGGTGAGGTCGGGGTCGGTGATTTATTAATCGTGAAAACAAAGGCAGGTGAATTTACGTATAAAGTGCGTCAAGTCCGGATTGTCGATGCCGATGACCGCACCGTCATTGTGCCGAAGCCGCGTGCCACCTTGACCGTTACGACCTGCTATCCCTTTGACTATATTGGGGATGCGCCCGAACGGTACATTTTGGTAGGTACTCTGATAAATGAATGATGAAACAGCCACTTATTCTTTATGTCTAAGTGGTTTTTCTTTTAGTGTATGGGTATTCTGATGCAAAAAAAAATTTACGGCGAGTGAGAAAAAGGGTAGAATGAATACTGATATAAAATAACTTTTCACTTTACTATAAAAGGAGAAAAATATGCAGAACAGGCATGTAATTCGCGAAAAAAGGCGAAAAAAGATACGAAGACGCCGAATCTTCGCTTTTATTGTATTACCTATTCTTACGCTTATCTTAGCCGTTGGCGGATATGCTGGTTATCTATACTATACAGCTTCAGATGTCCTAAAGGATTCTTATGATGGCTCAACAGCCAAAGAACGTCCCGTGAACCCGGCCGATGACAATGTATCCGTCCTCTTCATGGGTGTTGACGACAGTGATGTCCGAAACAGTGGTGAAGGATCACGGACAGACGCATTATTGCTTGCCACATTCAATGATGATGACAAGTCCGTCAAGTTATTGAGTATTCCGCGTGACTCCTATGTTTATATCCCGGGCAAGGATAAGTATTCCAAGATTACTCATGCCCATGCATACGGAGGGGTAAAATACACAATTGACACAGTCGAGAACCTTCTCCAAGTGCCCGTAGACTATTATGTCAAAATGAACTTCAACGCCTTCGTCGAAGTCATTGATGCCCTTGGCGGGGTTACTGTGGATGTGCCATATACGTTCACTGAACAGGACTCCTCTGATAAAGCAGGTGCCATCACAATTGAAGAGGGCACACAAACACTTGACGGGGAAGAAGCACTCGCCTTCGCTCGTACAAGAAAGAAAGACAGTGATATCGAACGCGGAAAACGCCAGCAACAGCTCATCCAAGCGATTGTGGAGAAAGCGTCATCTGCTTCATCCATCACGAAATACGCCAATGTTATCCAAGGTATTGGTCATAACATGAAAACGAATATGACCTTCTCGGAAATGAAGGGCTTCACGCACTATGTCATGGCGAGCAATCTAAGCATCGAAACACTCAATCTTAAGGGATCGGATTCCTACATCAATGGAGCATACTACTACCAGCTTGATGAGGCAGCCCTAGCCTCCACGATTGAAGAACTGCAAGTCCATATGGACACAAACAAAACGGCAGATTCAAGCACTGATGCGACAATGGCTGATGAATACGCTGGGAGTAGTGGAACTGAATAATTAATTGATCTTAGCAGACAGAGAGCATTGGCTCTTTGTCTGTTTTTTTATATGTGAGCTTCTGTAAGAAGTAAGAAAATAGCAGATTTCATTCAAAAAAAGCCCGCTAGCTTGTCTATTTTTAACGTTGCTTTGTGGCAAGGGGTTCATTTCTAAAGGAAATGAGGCTGATTCCAAGGTTTATGGGCGATATTCAACCGATTAAGGGCGAAAAGGTGATGGATGTGGGCGA
>CAJGCH010000371.1 GCA_904501845.1 uncultured Bacillaceae bacterium
ACAAATTCAAAAATATTGGTAATTCCGTCCTCATCAGCCGGCAAAGAAATCTTAGTTGCCTTGAATTCATAAGGGTCCGCATTCTGAGGGACGGTCCCCTGAATAAGATTAGAGGATCCTTCGAACTCCTCTGTATCAGAAAATATGATAAAGGAAATCTCTTCATACAATGATTCATAACGATTTGACACCTGAATGGTATAGGTGGTGTTCGCCTCTGCTTCCAGCACATCTGATTCACCCTCACCAATACCGCCGCTATTGATTTCAAGCATTAATTCGCTGCCTTCTCCTTCGTCAAATTCTCCCTCATCTTCTTCTATTCCTGCTTCTGCTTCCGCTTCCTCTCCATCCATGTATTCCTCTTCTTCTTCTGAATCAGCGAACACTTGAATGCTGACATTGCTTCCCGGCTGTGCAGCCATCTCTAGCTTAATCATCTCCGGCTTATCACCTGTTGTAAATTGATAGAAATCATCGTCCCCGTTCTTCCCAAGGAGATGCATTCCTTTATTCTTCGTGCTGTATGGTAGGCTGCCAATGGCAATTGGGGTTTCTTCTGTTGATTCATCTGCCTTAGCTTTTGTTTTTTGAACAGATAATTCATATTCAGAAAGCTTGCTGCCCTTAACATCATAGTTCCCCGTAATGTCTTTGACACCGATTGCCATCGTCCCATCATAAGGGGCGGTGAAATAATAGCCTTCTGTCTTTCCTTCTTTCACATCATCAATGAGCATGACCTTTTGTTTTTTGCCATCTTTCGAATAAGCATTGACGTATAGTTTGGAATCAAATACCTTTGATCCCTTTAAGTTAATTTGATAGGTTTCCCCTTTTTTGACGGTTTTCTTGACCCAATGCTGGTCCAAAGGTTTGGTAAATACCCGTTTGGATGTGTATTTCGTTCCGCTGAACGTTTTTGCCTTTTTAAGAATGGTGTCTTTATTCCACGCCTCTACAGAAAGAGAAGGGATATCCTTTTTGTTGAATTTCAAGGCAGCAACAGGATTGACCATACCGTAGCCATACTTGGCATCAAACCCTTTCGCACCTAAGTCCGTGGCTGTCTTCTTGAGAATGTACTCTACCTGTGCCGCTTTCAAGTCCGGATATTTTGATAACAGAAGGGATACGGTCCCTGTTACCATTGGTGTTGCCATAGAGGTTCCGCTCAAAACTTCAAAGGTGGACTTTTTCTCCAATCCGTAGGTCGGCGCATAAATGCTGTCACCTGGTGCAACAAGGTCAGTGGATACCCCATACGAGGAATATTCCGTCAGGGACTTAGCTTTATCCACGGCTCCCACACTAATGACTCCTTCATAGGATGCCGGGAATTGGGCCATGTCCGCTCCCTCATTGCCGGCAGCTGCCACCATGATAATGCCTGCTTTTCTTGCTTTTTCTACAGCTGCTTCAATGATTGGCGAACTATAATAGGATCCGAAACTCATATTAATGACTTTCACTTTCTTCTTGATTGCGTGTAAGATTCCTTCTGCAACCGAATAATCCGTCGCATACATATCACGATTAAATATATCGATGGAGATGATCTCTGCTCCTGGATTAATGCCGTATCCGCCAATGCCGTTATTCTTCTCACCGGCTATAATGCCTGCTACATGCGTCCCATGGAAATCAGCTTTCGGCGCATTGATTGGATTGATTGCATTGTAGCTTCCTTTAATCCTATTCTTTAATTCTGGATGATTGGCATCTAGGCCTGTATCAATGACAGCAACTGAAACTTTTTTCTTGCCGGCCAGCTTTTGAGCTTCCGGAAGCTTTAATAGCTGATTAAAATATTGTTTGCTTACCTTTGGGTCAGTCTTAACCGATGAGAGCTTGACCTTGACTCCGGGAGTCGCTGACTGTACATTTTCTGCTTTGCTTAATTTTGTCAGTGCCTCTCGGGCAGCACTCGCTTTCTTGAATTTGATGATGCTGTAGCCGAGTGATGGATAATCCTTTTTAAATGAAACATCCTTCGCTCTGTAGAGATGACTAATCTTTCCGGAGTATTTGACGACTAGCGTATCCTCCTGCAAGTACTCCTCATGCTTCTGACCTGTTTTCTTCTCTGGCATCTTAAAATTCTCATGGACTGTGCGGTCAAGGGATGTTTGCCCAAACCCTGCCGCAGCCGCTCCACCTGTTGCCGACACGACCAAGAGTCCCGCTGCCATAACGGCTAAAAATTTTTTCATCTTGTCTCACTTCCTGCTCTCTAATTTTTCCTGACTATTACAAATTCGTTACATAATTACCAATTCCTTTCTTTTGTTGCGATTTTTTTACGACAAGTTACTACATAGAGCGAGTGAAAATCATCTTTTCTTTTGGCTTTTTAAGGAATGATGTTGTTTTTAATAACGTTAACAACCAAAAAAAAGAAACACCCCCTTGCCTTTTTCAGACAAGGGGGTGTTTGAGCCTAACTAGGCTTTGATAATTTTGATGATTTCATCCTCAAGTACAGCCTTGAAGGCCTTTACCTCCGGATGATCAAAAATGGAATCAGCGATGGCATCT
>CAJGCH010000372.1 GCA_904501845.1 uncultured Bacillaceae bacterium
AGGTACCACACGCACTTTCCTTTGCGGGATATGATTTCGACAAAGACCTATTAACAAACCTATTCGGTGGCGAAACCCGTTATGGTATTATGTCTGCAAAGAAGTTAAGGGATTTACTGACCCACACCATTTCGGCTTCCGCTTTGCAAGAACTTCAAAAACGTAAAGATGAACTCCACGGATATATGGACGCATTTTTAGAAAAGATAAGAATTTTTGATGCAGCGTAAATTTATATTCACACTTTAAAAAGCATTGCTTAAGAGCCGTACAATTAAGGACATATGGGTAAACTTTTTCAATTTAACAAAAATAAGCGGAGCAAAATTTGCTCCGCTTATTTTTATTGTTTTTGAGCTGTTACTACAAACTCATATAATTGCTTATTGCAGTTTCGCTTTCGCACGATTCTAAAATCTGCGTTAATAAAGCCAATATCTTTCATCAAATCAACATATATACGTTCAGCCGGAACTGTTACCCCATAGAAATTCGAATTACCAATAATGTAATACACTTTTCCTTTGGATTTCAATCCGTCATATATAGCGGATAAATGGAGTCTCATATCCTCGAAATACTTCAAGACATAGTTCGCCATCAATCCTGCGGACTTGTTATCAGCAGAAGCGATCTTTTTGGCAATATCATATACGTACTGCGGTAATGATCCATTGCTTTCCCAGGTTGATAATAGACTTGTAGCTTTACCCCAAGTGCCTCCAATTGTTTTCCAATCCAATTCACTTGCTTGATCTGAAGTTTCAAGAAAATCTGTCCAATACATGTACGGACGAAGTTCTCTAATATACGAAATTCGATTGGGGTATGGAGGCGATGTAATAACAGTATCGTATGTGCCGTTGTATTCCTTTGGAATGCTTCGTGCATCGTGATGGATAACCTTAGATGAAACAAGCGGCTGAATACTTGCGCCATAAGCTACCATATTACAAATAGATAAAAACGTGTCTTTCCCAACATCAGTTGAAAAGAAAGAATCGTCTGTTTCTTTGAATGATGTAGAAACGTGATTAAACGCCGCATTTGATAATTCAATTACTACGCGACAAAATGCCACAGTAAGTAATTGCTTAACTTCATCATTTTCAACGCCTTTAATTGCGGCTTTTAGTCTTGCCAAAAAATCCGCTTGTGCCTCTCCCCACCAACGATAAATATTGTATATTGGAGGAAGTTCGGTAGGAGCATACGTCTCAACGTTTTCAGTTATGAAATTAGCAACATTTAAGAATTTTTCGATTGTTTCTGAAGAATACGGTTTCAGTTTTGTGTTTCCAAGCCATACCAAAAACGGGTTGATTTCTAATGCAAATGAAGCTACTCCGTTGTTTGCACAAACAAGTTCTGTAGTTCCGGTGCCAGAGAATGGCTCTAAGACACATTGAGGTGAGTATTCCAGTTCAGAAAGTATTTCTTCTACTAACCGAACAGAATATGCTGGAGTAAGGCGAAGCCATCCATGCCTTCCCATTGAAGTATTATACTTAAATGTGTATTGTGCATTTTGGTTTATTTTTTCGCTACGCATTTATTCTGCCCTCATCAGTTGCTCAAGAACTTGTTGAATCTTTTCCCTAAAATATTCGTGATTGTCATTCATGAATTGCACGAAATCAAATCCTATCACTTGCTTGAAAAATGTAAATGTTGAAGCCATAGCAGACGTGCCAATATATCCTTGCAAAATTGCCCACTTAGCCACATTATATCGAGCGACTATATCATCATCAATTTGTGCTGACATTACCATTAAGCAAGGTATATAACCGTTTGCATAAGCGTTAGCCGCATTGGCTATGTCAGCATTTTGACGCTTTGAATCCTTGCTCTTATAACCTTGACGAACTTCAAAAACAACACCTGTAATAGCTTGACGAATCGGCGTAGCCAATTCTAAAGAATCAGCTATCTGCATCATCCATGCTTCACAACGAGATTTCACTTCTGCATTCGGTATTTTATCAAGAATAATTCTACCATCGAGGGAAAGCGTACGTTCTTTACCATTAGCCCCCGTTACTGTATATGACCAAGTAACATCGTCGGCATCAAGACCAAGGTAATCCATAAAGATTGCCCGTACAAGACGTTCACAACCGATACCGATTTGTCTATAAACGCTTGTAATTCCTCCTGCTGCCTTATGTGCAGAATACATTAACGGATTGTCCAAACCCAACCATTTATAAAATGCGTCTGCACCATATAGGGTTTGGAATTCGCCAAGTGAAAAGCCGCCGTTTCTTCCATGACCAAATTTAGGGGTATAGTTGGCGCATTCACTGATTGGAGCTATTAAAATATCTCTGTATCGAAGATTTTGTTCATTAGTCATTTTAGAAACTCCTTAACTATTTAAATAAAAAACATCAAAGTAGTCCACCACTACAAGTATAATATATTATATATCAAACCAATGTTTTTTTCAAGATGTGTTGTTAAAACAACTATAAAAGGGTTTTAGGTTCTCCTAACAAGTGACATTAGGTGCCC
>CAJGCH010000373.1 GCA_904501845.1 uncultured Bacillaceae bacterium
CCAAAAGAAGAGCATCATGCTGAATCGATTCATGGAAATCGAAAAATACAAGAATGTCATTCATTTAGTATCAGAGATTACCGGATTGATGGCAGAGGATATTCACCCAATCGATGTGGTGAAAGCTTGTCTCCCGGCGGGAACTGTATCAGGGGCACCGAAAATCAGGGCAATGGAGCTCCTGTCCGCATATGAACAGGAAAAAAGAGGAGTATACGGCGGCGGAGTCGGTTTCCTATCGTACGGCGGGAATATCGATTTGGCGCTTGCCATCCGGATGGCTGTCGTCAAGGATGGAAGGATTCACCAGCAATCAGGAGCAGGAATTGTACATGATTCCATTCCGGAAAATGAATGGTATGAAACGCTTCATAAAGCAGGTTTGAAGGAGGCGGGCTTAAATGATTTTACTTATCGATAATTTTGATTCTTTTACGTATAACTTGTACCAGCTTTGTTTGGAGCTTGGGAAAGAGGTGGCAGTGAGGCGAAATAATCAAATTTCGGTCAGTGAGATAGCATTGATGAAACCGGAGGCGATTATCCTCTCTCCTGGCCCGGGGCGGCCGGAAGACAGTGGTGTGTGCGCTGGGGTGGTTAAAGCCTTTTGTGAGGATACCCCAATTTTGGGTGTATGCCTCGGGCACCAGCTGATTGGTCAGCTCTTTGGGGGAACGGTCACGCAGGCAAAGCAGATCAAGCATGGAAAATGTTCTGCGATTATTCATCAATCGGGCGCCATATTTGAAGGGGTAGACCCAAGCTTTGAGGCGATGAGGTATCATTCCCTCGTCATCGAGCGAAACAGTCTGCCTGAATGCTTTGAGTTAACGGCTGTCTCTGGGGACGATGGGGAAATCATGGCGATTGCTCATAAGCAATACCCGCTTTATGGAGTTCAATTTCACCCTGAATCCATTGGAACACCTATCGGCAAGCAATTATTAATGAATTTCTTTCATTTGAATCGAAAGGGGAGAGTCTTATATGCATGAATATTTACTCGCTTTAAGTAAGGGAGAGAAAGTTCGGGGAGGAAATCTTGCAGAGGCCGTTAAGCTTCTCATGACACCGGCATGTTCAGAAGCGGAAATCGCCGCATTCCTGATGGGGATGAACCTTCCGGGCTATAAGGCGGATGAGGATGATCTTCACGTCATTTCTGAAGCGATTCGTCAGGCATCCAGTCATAACCTCGCTGATATTCACGGAGCAATGGATAATTGCGGTACGGGGGGCGACCATAGCAATAGCTTTAATATCAGTACGGCTTCAGCCTTTATCCTCGCAAGCGCTGGCATCAAGATGGCCAAGAACGGAAACCGAAATATGACGAGCAGGTCAGGGAGCATGGATGTGCTCCAGGCACTGGGCATTAATACAATCAATGATGAGGCACAGGCGAGAAGCCTCTTGGCTGAAACCAATCTAGTGTTCCTGAATGCCGGGCATATCCATCCGAGATTGAAAAGTATCGCAACAGTCCGAAGGCAGCTGAAGATACCAACCGTGTTTAATGTCATTGGACCATTGACAAACCCGGTTCCTCTTGATTATCAGGTGGTCGGTATATACGATGAAAGCTTGCTTGAGGTATATGGCCGGACATTGATGAAAGCGGGCAGGAAGCGAGCGGCCATTATTCATGGAGCAGGAGGGATGGATGAGGCTTCGCTTGCCGGAGACAATGCGATTGTCTTAGTTGACGAGGGGACAATGAGCCGAATTGTCCTTCACCCCACAGAGGTCGGATTGACGGTGAGAGCGAATGAGTCCATTAAAGGAGGCAGCCCTGAAGAAAACGCCAAAATCCTCATTCGTTTATTAAAGGGAGAAAAAAGTGCCTATCGAGATATTGTCCTCCTGAACGCAGCGATTGGTCTTTATGTAGCGGAAAAGGCTGAATCATTTGCGGAAGGAGTTCATTTGGCGGCTAAATTGATCGACTCAGGAGAAGCATTTCGGAAGTATGAGGCATTAAGGCAGCAGGATGTCAGGAAGGAGGAGAGCGAATGTCAAATTATTTAACGAAAATCATTGAAAGCAAGAGAGAGTATTTAAAGACTCAGCAGCTTGAGACGAGTGAAATGGTTCAGTCCAGGGGGATAACGAGGCTTACTTTTACCGAGCGGGTCCGCAATAAAAGCACACTTGGCATACTCGCTGAATTTAAGCGTTCATCCCCATCCCTTGGGGCCATCAATCATGCAGTCGCTCCGAGTCTTATGGCAAGGCAATATGTTCAGGGCGGAGCGGACGGAATATCAATCTTAACGGATGAGCTTTATTTCAATGGGCATATAAGAGATTTGGAAACAGTTGCCCATGAGGTGGAAGTGCCTGTATTGTGCAAGGATTTTATTATTGAGGAAAGCCAAATCAATCGGGCCTTTCAGGCGGGAGCGGGAATCATCCTTCTCATCGTCCGAATTCTTGAACAGGAAAAGCTGGCTTCTTTGTATCATCACGCCCGTCAGTTAGGCTTAGAAGTTTTGTTAGAGGTTCATGATGA
>CAJGCH010000374.1 GCA_904501845.1 uncultured Bacillaceae bacterium
AGAGCCGTATTTGTTATTTCCGCAGTATTTCTTGGATGGGCGAGTCTGCTTGTGTTTAAACATAAACCGTTATTTGCAATGAACGCGGAATAGGAGGGAGTGCCGTGCCCAAACTCGTTAAAGGCGCAAACTTTGTCACGATTGAAGACACGAAGGATTTATCGGAGGAAGAACTAGCTGAATTAATAATAAACTGGATGGAGCAGCCCTTTACAAAAAGAATCTCCCATCTCAATATCCTCGTGAATAGTAAGTTTAGTACGGAAATTGATTTGCTATTAATTGAGCATGGTTTTAATAAGCATGATGAAGTAATCACTGTTCACAAGGAATTAGTAGATGAGTCCAATGAAAGCCTAAATACATTCAAGGACCTTCACACCATCTCCGAAGAGGAATTCATGGCCACCTGGGAACAAGTAATGACAGGGTCCTTAAACCCCTCTTCCTTGAAAATTGAAGAGCAGATGGAATCCGTAAAAATAGAGCTCGGCTCAAGCTATAAAGAGTCTTGCATCCTCGCCTACGAAGGAGGAAAACCAATCGGAGTAACCATCCCTCATATAGAAGCGGGAACCCTTGAAGAAGGCAGGATCTTTTATTTTGGGCTGATTCCAGAAGAAAGAGGAAAAGGGAAAAGCATTCTCCTCCACCGGCAAACACTAGGTCTGCTAGTGAGCAAGTTTAATGCTGCCTTCTATATTGGAAGTACGAGTCATAAGAATAATCCAATGCTTCAGGTCTTTAAGAGGAACGGATGTAAGCGGCTGGAGAGGAATAAGGTGTATAAGAGAGTTATTTTATAATGTAAGATAAAGCCAGTTCATTTCTGAACTGGCTTTTTAGTAATAAACTAGCAATACCCTCCATTATAGCTGCAAGAGTGATCATTCAACCTCACTTATAACCTTTTTCCAATCGGTCAAGACGTTTTTTAATCTCCTTAATATCTGTTTTCACTATATCCCATTGTTGATCAGTTACTTTACTGCCGGCTAGATTATGCTTAACGATCTTAATGGTATAAACGATAACGACTACGACTACACCAATAATCACCAAAAGAATAAATGGCAAAATCGCTGTAAAGACCTCTATAAAAGCCGATGTCTCCATCTCTGGCTT
The DNA here is from genome assembly GCA_904501845.1 of uncultured Bacillaceae bacterium. GTDB lineage: Bacteria > Bacillota > Bacilli > Bacillales > Pradoshiaceae > Pradoshia. Next base: position 1,126 of record CAJGCH010000374.1, read on the forward strand.
GATGGTGATGGTTTTATCCACTTTTTCATCACTCCTATGAACAGTATTTTTTTCTGTTAAGTCCTTTAAAGGTAAAAAGTTCTACACTGTTATTGAATTAAGCTGCTCCTTTTGCTGCATAAGAAAAGAGCCTTTTAATCAACTCAAAATATTGAATTCTTTACGCTTCTCCCATTCCAAATCCCAATAAAAGAATATAGATAAATGAACAGAATGCAATTAAGTTTACGAAAACAAGGCTCCATTTTAGCAATCCTTTATTACTTATAACACCAAAGAAGATTCCTAGCAGAGGGAGTACAATCATAGAAAGAATGGCTATTCTCCCAATTGGACCACTAGGAAGTGCACCAAAATATAAAAGTCTAAATAAAATGATGAAGATGCCTGCACATACGAATGACCATATTTTATAATTACGCATTTAAGTTCACCTTCTTAATGACCTTATACTATATATTCGTTAAAGTTAAAATAAGTCTTTTCTTCCGCTAGCCTTTACCGTTTGCCTAATAAAGTATTGCTAAAAAGGCGTTAATCCTTCTAAGATTAACGCCAAAATTGCTTTTTCATTAAAATATCGTTTCATCTTGATTGCTCAATTTAATAAAGAATGGAAACAAGATGATAATTATTATGCCAATCGTTCCACTTAGATAACCTAATCCCAATAGAAAGCCCCTGTCTTTAAAAGATACAAATTGTTTAGCTTTACAACTTGGACACAGGTTCCCTTTCTTTGTAAAACCGAGCAACCACACATCTTTCGTTCTCCATTTATAATTACAGTTACTACAACGCGCCATAATGGTCCTCCACATTGTTGATTATTATTTATAATTCTATGTAAACTGCCTTTAATCCTTCCTTTAAACTACCCTATTCGTTGAAGATGCTATCAGTCATGCGAGCTTCCTTTACTTCCTTAACAGAAAACAAGTACTTCTTTAGATAAAAGTAAAAAAACCAGTTCATAACTGAACTGGTTTTCGCTTGCCCGGCAACTCCTACTCTCACAGGGGACGCGCGCCCCAACTGCCACTGGCGCGTGTTCGGAACCCGACCGGCGATAAGCGGCGGATCTCGGCATCGGCTTCGCTCGCTCCGTACTCATGTACATCGTACATTCCGTGCTTTGCTCACTTGCCTCCTTGATCTCCTTGCTTCTCCCCAATCGGTGATGCCTGCTGACAGTCAGTGTGAGTGTTCTTACTTCTTCTATGAAATCTCTTTCGAGATTTTTACATACAAAAAAACCAGCTCATCACTGAACTGGTTTCTGCTTGCCCGGCAACGTCCTACTCTCACAGGGGCGTGAGCCCCAACTACCATCGGCGCTGAAGAGCTTAACTTCCGTGTTCGGAATGGGAACG
>CAJGCH010000375.1 GCA_904501845.1 uncultured Bacillaceae bacterium
ATGGCCATTTGCGGAATCGCCATGCCAATCTTTAACACGCCAACGATGACGATGCTGCAGGACAATATTGACCCAGCCTATATAGGCCGTGTGTTTGGCTTATTCAGCATGATTTCTTCCTCGATGATGCCGATGGGCATGCTTTTATTTGGTCCCCTGGCAGACGTGATTGATATTAAGTGGATTCTGATCTCTACCGGGGTAATCATGATGGTATTATCCATTGTTATGCTGAGGACGAAGGCGCTTGTAAGAGCAGGGGTAAAAGAAATCGATTCAGCGATGTGAATGGAAATTTATGAATGATAAGATGGGGGCTTTCTATTCAGTAAACTATGCTGAAAGGAAGCCTCCTTTTCTTTCTCAATTGTCAAAAGTATTTGACATTTATGACGGAAATGATACACTTGAATTGTCAAATACTTTTTACATTTTGGTGGAGGGAATGGTTGAAATGGACATGGCGATTGTGCTGTTTTTTGTCTTTTTAGCAATCTGTTTATTATTGATTGTGATGACTTTGGTGACGCTGCCTAAATTGGGCGATGAAAGAAAAAAATTCATAAAAATGAAGGCACAGTCTTACACGTTTACTGTTGTCGTTGGAATCGTGCTCTTAGAAATCCTTGAATCGGTCTATCTGACTTTTAAAGAAAGTTCTTATGAAGGCATGAATCCATTTATATTTCTTACCGTAATCTCAGTCATCTATTTAAGTTCATTACTCATTTCTAAGAGGAAATATGGTGGGTAAGTGAATGAGAAATCATATTAGAGAGTTAAGAAAATCAGCCAAGTTATCACAAGACGAGTTGGCCAAACTTTGTCATGTTTCCAGACAAACCATAAATGCGATTGAAAATGATAAATACGATCCTACTTTGCAATTAGCCTTTAATATTGCCGCGGTATTAGGTACCACTGTAGATAAGCTTTTTATCCATGAATCTGCGAGTGAAACATAAAGACTAATCTGTTTCTGCTTTCCTCGCCAAATAATAATAAAAGAAACACTGATTCTGTTTGATTAATGAACGGATATCAGTGTTTTTTCTATGTAGTTGGCACATTAATTTTTGCTGAATTTTGCAAGAAAATCTGTCGATTGGAAAATGTTTACAATAGGGAAGCGGCGTTGTATAGTTGGTTACAGAGGTAACCAACCGAACAAATACTCAGCATTGATTGAACAGTGATAAGGAAGGAGTATTCCTATTGAAGCCAGTATTAGATGAGTCGCTGCCCATATTTCAGCAAATTGCCCAAATTATACGTAATAACATTATCGAAGGAATATTAATGGAAGGGGAAAGGGTCCCATCAGAAAATGAACTTTCCAGCTTTTATAACATCAATCGGGCGACAGTAAGGAAAGGATTGCAAACGTTAGCTGATGAAGAAATCATATACAAAAAGCGCGGAATTGGCATGTTTGTTGTGCAAGGTGCCAAAGAAAAATTATTAAATGAGAGGAAAAAGCAGTACAAGAAGGAATATATTTGGCCATTGCTAGAAGAAGGTAATCGGCTGGGGATGAGCGTTGATAAGGTCATCGAATTAATCAAAGAGGAGGATGAGAAATGATTCGAGTGGAGAATGTCACCTATGGTTACGGGAACACATTAGCACTTAAGGATATTTCTTTCAGTGAAAAGGAACCTGAAATCATCGCTATTTGGGGTCGCAATGGAGCCGGGAAAACTACATTAATGAAACTTCTTGCAGGACATGAAAGGCCGGACAAAGGAAAAGTTGAAATTATGGGTATGGCTCCTTATAACCATACAGAGGCTGTCCAACATGTATGTTATATGCAAGAGGATCATCCATTTAGCTCTATTTGGAGTGTGAGGGATGCATTAAGGATTGCCCGTTATTATTATGCCAATTGGGATGAGGATTTAGCTCAACGATTGTTAAAGACCTTTCAACTGAATGAAAGGAAGAGAATTTCTAAGCTGTCAAAGGGAATGAAGTCCGCTCTGCAGTTTATCATTGGCATTTCTAGTCATGCGGAAATTACCATTCTCGATGAACCAAGTAATGGATTGGATGCAAGCATGCGGAAGAAAATGAATCAGTCTTTGCGGGAAAGCCATGAAATGCATCCGCGATTAATCCTTTTATCTACTCATCATATCGAAGAAATACAGACTTTATGCGAATCACTTGTTGTCATACATGATAAAAAAGTCCTGTTACATGAATCGATTGATGACATAAGGGAACACGGAGTCTGGTTGGCAGGCGAAAAGGTCAAGATAGAGAAGATCTTAGAGGGACAAAAACCATTAGAAATATCCAGACTAGGTTCACATATGAAAGTGATGATTGATGTTCCATATAATAACGAGTGGAGAGAATTAGCCTCCTCACAAGGACTTTCGATTGAAAAAGCAAGGCTTCAAGATTATTTGCTAAATAAAACAGAGGAGGTAGTATAGGGATGAATTCTTTATACGGGACGGTGCGGTTAGTATCTGAGGATTCCCTGTG
>CAJGCH010000376.1 GCA_904501845.1 uncultured Bacillaceae bacterium
CATCCACTCCCATTCTCTTTCATATCCCTTGGTGGCTTTTTTCTCTGATTTACATACGGTTACTTGCTTGCTGCCAACTAAGGCCGCGATGGCATTCATCGCATTGATGGCATCTCCCCATTCAGCGGAGGTGGCCTCTACTATTACCTGGTCCATCGGCGCTTCTGAATGATTTTCAAAAAAATGTTCGATGGCTTCCGTTTTAATCATCGTTTTTGTGAGAGCCCATGCTGTCTCCCCAAGCAATTCATCAATTTCTTCCTCTGCTATTTCCTCTGACAAATATCCAATCTCTTCATCTGTCTCTTCCATTGGTGCAGAGACTGGTTCATACGTTTCGATATAATGAATCGCCTCATCAATGGCTTCTGCTGATAGCGGGGCAGCCATTTTGAAAGGAATCCAAAGTCCATCCATCGCCTCAAGCTCATATTGGCCTTGTTCCATAAAGCTAAATAGCTGATGCGCATTCGGGATGTCTGATTCCACTGGCGGATTATACATTTGCTTAATAAATTCCCGCACCTTTTCCGGCTGGATTTTAGAGGATAGAGGTGTCTGTTGCATATGCGTGAATTTCAAGTATTTATTAATCATTCCAAGACTTTGATTCGTGCCTTCAGCGAGGGCAGATGTGCCCTGCTGCATCAAATCCGTAAGAACAAGGCTATCCTCGACAGTCGCAAAACTCGCAATCCTCTCCTGCAGCTTCCCATCAAGCTCTTTCATCAATTCATGAATTAATTCTAGCTGGGGCAGAGCGCTTCGGTCCGCTAGCATCTCAAGCTCCCGCTCCTTTAATAATTGGATTGCGTTCTCGACATTTCGAATCATGCTTGCAATCTTATTCCCACCAGAAATCCCGCGGTCATCATAAGCCTCACTTAATTCAGCGTCACGCCTTGCTTGGAACAATGCCCGTCCGATGTCATCATGCATATAATAGGCAAGTGAATCATTAGCCAAACGAATAAGCGCGTTCATCATCCGCTTTCCGGTATCTCTCATCCGAATTCTCCGTGACTGTTTCGAAATCCAATTGTATTTCACCAAAATACCAATGACCTGATCCACCTTTTTCTTTGATGGCGGGTCAGCATCCTTATATCGATTTTTATACCGATAAAAAACGGTATCAGCATTTTCAATTGGCTCATCCAACCCAAGTGCTTCCTCATTGATCAATTGAATAATGCGTAAGAAGCGAATGATTTCCTTCGGTGTTTGAAAGGCGCTTTGTGCACTCAAATCACTAAGGACACCGGATAAGGAGGCAATATCCTGCATGGATTGCATGACTTCTGGCCGTGATTCATCCGCCTGAAATATTGATATCAATGATTGAGCCATCTTAACCATTCCTCCCTGCCTCCAGCCATCTCTTCTTGCTCCATTCGCTTCCCCTCCAAGAAGGTCCGCATATACTCCTCATATTCCAGAAGGCTCGTTGATACTTGCTGATCGGGCCGAACCAATTTCAATACTATAGTATTTCCAACGCTGACCTCCTGATAAATTTCATATGCAATCTGCATACCATCAGGATCATAATCACACCAGATTACGACCTGCTTAATATCGCTGTCAGTCAACACCTGTGAAATACATTGTTTATGAGAGGAACGCAAATGCCCATCCACACACATAATCAAGGAGTCGGTCTCCTTTAAGAAATTCCCCTCGGAAGCCATTCTCGTTAAGATTGCCCGATTCTCCACAAGCCATAACGTCTTTGCCTTTGTTCTATACTTATCGCCTGAAATAGAAAGATCAGTGAGGGCATGAACCGTACCATATTGGTAACTAGAATATTGCCCAATCAGCGATCCTGAAAAATAAAATGGGGTGATTTTTCCAAGGCTCGCCAAACCTAGCAACACGAGCGGGCACTCTGCCACCCCTTCCAGATGTTCGATAAATTCCTCTTTATCCCGATCAAATCTCTTGGAGCCCCCGATTTCCCGATAATAATTGGCCCCAATCTCCTTCCAGTCAAATTGTTCCTTCTTCACAGATAATTCTAGGAAGGCCACTGAAAAATGAAGAAATCTAAGTCTCTTCGCCCATGTCCATCCTGCAGGAAAAAAACTAGACACCTTAATATCTTCAACAGTTTGATTGCACAGCTCTTCCATAACTTTGATTACACATCTTAAATCTTCCTCCTTATGCCCAAATTTCGAAAGGCTTATCACAGACAGAACTCTATCTCTCCAAACCAGAAAATCCTCTTTCATCGCGTCTTCTTTCTTCCGCTTCTCATTCTCTAAATAACAATACAATCGATATCCCATTCTATAATGCTGAGACTCCGGTGTTCTTCCATCCTTCTTAAACCGAATCTCTTTCATAATAAATCCAGCACTCAGCCATTTGAATGTTTCATCATTTTCAGGAAGTCTTATCTTCTTGCGTGGTGTCAAGCCAAGCTGAAGCAAGGCTTCATCGACCTCAGTAATGAATCGTTCATCTGCCGAAATGGTCAACA
>CAJGCH010000377.1 GCA_904501845.1 uncultured Bacillaceae bacterium
GCGGCCTTTTTCTCCTCAAGAGTGGCTCCTGGAGAATTCAATACTGCAAAAATCTCTTTCACTCTTCTATTAAGCGGGCTTCTTGGACAATACATGCTTCCTTCATGCTCCATATATCTTCTCGAAGCAGATGCTCCGCCTGTCATCAGCTTTGAAAGAGATTCAGGAAACAAGAGCGCATATACCAAGCCAAGCATACCGCCAGTGGAATGACCGGCAAAGGCCCATTGCTCCAAACCAATCGCTGCCCTGATTGCCTCTAAATCCTTTACCGTCTCAACCATACTTAACCCGGCATCATTATCCGCTTTGCATGAATTGCCCGCTTCCTTTAAATTGACCAAATACACGGTGAAATTCTCCAAAAAGGCATCTGCAAAATAATAGCCTCTCTCATTGAATTCACTATATAAATGAGTGACACAAAGAGCCTCACCGCTCCCGCCTATAAAAATTTCAAAGCGCCCTCTCGAAGTCTCAATGAATTGTTTTTTCCACATAGTATACTGCTACTCTTCTTCAGCAATGCTAAAGCCCATAATATGGTCTGTATAAAGGGCATAGGAGTCGATTTCGAGAACTTTGTCAGGTGCGGCAAACGGAATAATCTTCACACTCCTAAGCAGAATCATTCCAGATAGATTGGTCACATTCCCCTCATTAATCAAGGGGAACAATGTATCCTCTGACTCTAAAACGGAACGTTCCAACAAGGTCAAATTATCCATATCTGGTTCGTTCATATGTAATTTATCTGCGATAATCAAGCAGTGAGAGGTCGTTATTTGAATCTTCCTATCTTCTTTCTGCAGCTCATCCAAGCATTTCTGAGATAACAACAACATCAATTTTTTCATATCATAAATCTTGCTCAATTCATGGCCTTTTAACGTAATTTGCATCCCCAATCCCCCTAAATATTCTTGCCCCCAATAAACCGTTCAACCTGAAGATAAGTCATATTCAAAACATACTGAGCATTCCCTGCCCGCTTTTCCATTCATACACATTCGACAAAGTATGACGATATTCCTGTTAATCAAGCATCAAAAAGGAACTTTTCATCCAAAATAGATCATAAAAACGATAACAATCCAATTGAAAATAAAAAATGAGGAGGGGCATTAAGCCCGCTCCTCTGTCTTGTTCTCCTTCGGCCTCTTCGGTTTAAAGTACAAGCCAAGGTCCTTTTTCTCCTGTGCCAGTGATCGATAGAGTGATATCATCATCAGCAGGATAATGAATGAAAATGGTAAAGCGGCTGCTATCAGCGAATTTTCCAAGGCCTGTAATCCCCCGCTATACAAAAGAATCAAGGCGGTGGCAGATTGGGCGATACCCCATACAACTTTCACAGAGTTTGGCGGTGTGAGAGATCCATAGGTTGTTTGCATGCCCAAAACAAAGGTCGCAGAATCCGCAGATGTGATGAAAAATGTGCACACTAGGATAATGACAACAACGGAGAGAATGGTTGACAATGGGTACTCCCCTAGTATCGCAAACAATACCTCTTCCGTTGCAAAACCTGTCAAATCGATAGCTCCTGCATTTTGCACACCAATCGCTGCGGTTCCAAAAACAGAGAACCATAAAAAGCTGACAAGAGACGGCAGCAATAGGACACCAATCATAAATTCGCGGATAGTACGTCCCCTTGAAACGCGAGCGATAAAAATCCCGACGAACGGAGACCAAGAGATCCACCATGCCCAATAGAAAATCGTCCAGTCATTTATCCATGCACGATGTCCCTCATTTAAAGGAGCAATTCGAAAGCTCATTTGGACGATGTTCTGGATATATCCTCCAAGCGTGTCGGTGAACATATTTAAGGTAAGAATGGATGGGCCGACAATAAACATCAAAAGGAAGAGCATAACCGCCAAAATCATATTCGTGTTGCTCAAATATTTGATGCCTTTTCCTAATCCCGACCAGGCTGAAAGAATAAATAGTACGGTCACAATAGCAACAATAATCGATTGGACGGTAAAGTTATTCGGGAAACCAAATAAGTAAGATAAGCCGCCATTAATTTGTGCCGCCCCAAATCCTAACGTTGTCGCAACCCCAATGACGGTCGCAAACACCGCAAATACATCCACAAGTGTTCCTAATGGGCCATTCATGCTTTTGCCTAACACAGGTTTTAAGGTAGAAGATATTAACCCAGGCTCATTTTTCCGAAATTGAGAATATGCCAAGGCAAGGGCTACAATCGCATAAATCGCCCATCCGTGGATACCCCAATGGAAGAAGGTATATCGCAACGCTTCTTTTTGTGCCTCCGGTGTGCCTCCCTCCGCTAAAGGAGGGGTCATATAATGGGATAAGGGCTCAGCAGCTCCCCAGAATACAAGACCAATCCCCATGCCGGCGCTGAATAACATCGAAAACCAGGTTATATTCGAAAACTCCGGCTTTTCATCAGCCTTGCCAAGCTTAATGGTTCCAATCGGGCTAAAAATAAGAA
>CAJGCH010000378.1 GCA_904501845.1 uncultured Bacillaceae bacterium
CAGACTCAGATGACCTGGCGAAAAAAAAGGCCGCCGCCGCCGCGAAAGCCAAAGCCGCTGCGCTCTCGAAGCAAAAGAGAATGGCAGAAGAAGAGAACGCAGACTCAGATGACCTGGCGAAGAAGAAAGCTGCCGCCGCTGCAAAAGCCAAAGCGGCCGCGCTCACGAAGCAAAAGAGAATGGCAGAAGAAGAGGACCCTGATACAGACGACCTGGCGAAGAAGAAAGCCGCAGTCGCAGCAAAAGCCAAAGCGGCAGCGCTCGCAAAGCAAAAACGAGATGCCGGAATGCCGGGGGACTCTGATTCAGAAAAGGCAAAGGCCATCGCTGCTGCGAAAGCAAAGGCAGCTGCGGCAGCAAAGCGGAAAGGGACAGAGCCCAAAGCGGCCGAACCAACTGAGACAACGGATGAAGTGATGCCTTCTCCAAATCAGCTAATCCTTGATTTTTACACAGCCATCATCAAGAAGGAATGCGGAAATGATAGCTTAGAAGATACCTATATTAATAAGCTTTCTAAGGATGTACCTACTCTTATCGTGAGAAGAGCGAACTACCTGCAGGTGGTGACATGTCTGCGCAATCATCCCCAGCTGCAGTTCAATTACATGAGCGAAATTCATGGAACGGACTTTTTAGAGCATTTTGAAGTATATTTATATTTACAGTCATTGTCATTTAAACGGGATGTCGCCGTGAAGGTGAAGATTGACCGGACGCAGCCGGAGATTGAATCCGTGACACCGCTTTGGCCAGGGGCGAACTGGGCAGAATCAGAGGCGTATGATCTGCTGGGCATCCGTTTCATCGGTCACCCAGATTTGAAACGCATCTTATTGGGCGAGGAATGGCAGGGCCATCCACTCCGCAAGGATTATGTCCAATATGATGATGTGGAGGTGTAGCGATGATTCGAACAGAGGAAATGCTTCTAAATGTCGGGCCGCAGCACCCGAGCACCCATGGGGTCCTGCGCATTGTCGTTAAGATTGACGGGGAAATCATTACGGAGGCGACACCCGTTATCGGTTATTTACATAGAGGGACGGAGAAGCTCGCCGAGGACCTGCAATATACGCAAATCATTCCCTACACAGACCGAATGGATTATTTATCAGCGATGACGAATAATTATGTGTTTTGCCATGCTGTCGAAACGATGATGAATATCGACGTGCCGGAGCGAGCGGAGTATTTGCGCGTGATGGCTATGGAGCTGGGCCGAATCGCGAGCCATCTCGTGGCATGGGGAACATTCGTCCTCGACCTTGGAGCGACCAGCCCATTCATCTATGCCTTCAGGGAAAGGGAAATGATCCTGAACTTTCTCAATGAGCTCTCTGGGGCAAGGCTCACGTTCAACTACATGCGCATTGGCGGCGTGAAGTGGGATGCGCCGGACGGATGGGTCGAGAAGGTCGCTGCCTTCATCCCGTATATGCGTGAACAGATAGCGGGCTATCGTGACCTGGTCAGCGGCAATGAGATATTCCAGACCCGTGTAAAAGGGATAGGGATCTATACGGCGGATGAGGCGATTGCGTATTCACTCAGCGGTCCTAACCTAAGATGCACAGGCATTGATCAAGATATTCGAAAGACAGCACCCTATTCCATTTATGAGCGTTTCGATTTTAGCAGTGTTACACGTGAAACAGGGGATGTCCTATCCCGCTATGAAATCCGCTTGGATGAGATGGAGGAATCGCTGAAGATTTTGGAACAGGCGATTGAGCAATTCCCGGAGAGCGGTCCAGTGCTCGCAAAGGTACCGAAGATTGTGAAGCCGCCAAAGGGAGAGGGCTTCGTCCGGATTGAATCACCAAGGGGTGAGATTGGCTGTTATATAGCGAGTGAGGGGAAGAAAGAGCCGTACCGGCTGAAATTCCGGCGTCCTTCCTTCTACAATCTTCAAATTCTGCCGAAGTTATTAAAAGGGGAAAATATTGCGAATCTCGTTGCCATTCTGGGGGCCATTGATATTGTGCTCGGGGAGGTTGATGGGTGATGGTGCAGGATTTACTGACATCGGCTCCAAGCCTTGGGACGTTTGCTTTCTTCTTTATCGCGGCGGTTGTGCTCCTGTTCGTTATTTTAGGCTTTGTCACATTCGCGATTTTAGCGGAACGGAAGGTGATGGGCTATATGCAGCTTCGTCATGGCCCTAATCAGCTTGGTGGTCCATTCGGACTGCTGCAAACAGTGGCTGACGTTATGAAGCTCTTACTCAAGGAGGATACAGTGCCTGCCATGGCCGATAAGGCGCTCTTCAAACTTGCTCCAATGATTGCCTTTGCGCCGGCGATGATGGTGGTCGCGGTTCTGCCGTTTACGGATAAGCTCCAATTCGCCGACCTTGGCGTGGGCCTCCTCTATTATATAGCGGTCTCAAGTCTATCCACTGTCGGCGTGCTCGCCGCTGGCTGGGCCTCCAATAATAAATACTCGCTCCTTGGGGGCATGCGGGCAGGGGCA
>CAJGCH010000379.1 GCA_904501845.1 uncultured Bacillaceae bacterium
AAGATTGACATTGGCCCGAATAACTCCATCCATCTTCGCCAAGCCTATTTCGATCCTTGATGAACAGGCTGCGCAGCTCATCCCGGAAATAACCAGATTCGTTTGATTCGTCGCCACGCCATATCCGATTTTCTCAACCTTTTCTTTAATGTCCTGCACCGTCACGCTCTTAGGATCGTACACTACAGTGGATGTTTCGGTCGCAAGATTCACATTAACCTCTGTGATTCCGTCCATTTTACCGAGAACTTTCTCAATCCTCGCCGAACAAGCAGCACAGGTCATCCCCGTCACCTGCAAATGAACTTCTTTCATTCCTTTCACCTCTCTATACAAAAGACCAGCAAAGGGAAGAGTTATTCAACCTCATATCCTTGGTCATCAATGGTCTCTTTTATGGAATCAAGAGTAACGGTACTTGAATCGTATGATACCTCTACCTTACCTGCGCTTAAATCAACAGCTACAGATTTTACTCCAGCTAAGCCTCCAACACTCTCTTCCACTGCCTTCACACAATGTCCGCAAGACATGCCATTTACTTTCAACACTTCTGTTTTCATATTTATTCCTCCTATTTTTTCATTAGTTTTTGTATGGTGATTAGTACTTCATCCAAGACTTCCGTATCGCCGTCCTGTATTCTCTCAAGCACACAGCTTTTCATATGGCCCTCAAGCAGCAGCTTGCCGACCGAATTAAGCGCTGACTGCGTCGCTGCAATCTGCGTAATGATATCATCACAATAAATATCCTTCTCAACCATGCCCTTGATCCCTCGGATTTGTCCTTCTATTCGATTGAGACGATGAACCAAGTTTCGCTTTGTTTCTTCTGAATGGTGGCTTGACCTCACTTCTTTATGCTCACAGCAATCTAATGATTCCTCATGGCTTTCACTCATGCCTTAGCCTCCCCTTCTTATAACTTATCTTCACGATAACATACCCCCATATGGTATGCAACGGATGAGTATCATGAGATTCCACAATTTCATTCTTTTTTACACTACATTATTGTGAGATATAATAAACAGTATCTACAAGAAAAAGGAGACATGGACTTTGCTTACCATTTATTTAACAAGACATGGACTGACGGAATGGAACGTGAATCGCCGCATGCAAGGATGGGGGAACGGTGAATTAACGGAGAAGGGAGTCAATGATGCGAAGGCCCTCGGTAAACGCCTTGCTGATGTACCGATTGATAAGGTGTACAGCAGCTCCTCGAAACGGGCCTATGAAACAGCTCAATACATCATTGGCGATAGAGAAATTAGCCTCATCCAAATAGATGACTTGCGCGAGATGAACTTCGGAGATTGGGATGGACGAATTCGCGAGGAGGTTGAAGCGGAATATCCAGAGGATTTCAAGATATTCTGGGAAACACCGCATCTATATGACCGAAATTCCGGCGAAACCTTTGAGCATGTACGAAAAAGAGCCATCCGTGCCTTGGAGCATATTATTGAAGAGAACAAAGAAGGAACTGTCCTCATTGTCACACATTCCATCTTCCTCCGCGTTCTCATGACCTATATTAAGGACATCCCGCTATCAGATGTCTTTAAAGCCACTCCTCCTGGCAACACTAGCCTCTTTAAGCTAGAAGTGAAAGATGGAGAATTGAGCTTAATCTTTGAAAACGATATGCAGCATGTAGAATAAGTCCATTAAACAGAAGAGGGCGAGGCACCATCCAAGGTGTCCCGCCCGCTTTTCCTTTACGATGGACTCTTCATCCATTTCTCCGCGAAATCTACCGCTTCCCTCATTGAGAATAATCGGGAATGAGCACTGCCTATTTTGCTTCGCTTAACCTCATGCTTCCGCTCAAATTCTTCCCCGATTTCTTCAAAATCAGTATCATCGTAATCTATATCCTGAAACTCAACCCACTTTTTCACACCATCGACCAAGAGAGGCGCTCCCTTCACGATTTCCGTTCGGTTACCTGCCCTGTATTCCGCCAGGTGAAAGCATGTATTTGTTTCATAGGTTGTCCCGATAAATAAAACACGAGCATCCAAATCGTACATTTTCCCAAGAGGTGACTGATTCCCAAGCCCGTATTCAAGACTATGAGAGGACAGGATTTCCTCTTTTCTTGCTCCCCAGCCGGCAAAGGAAACATGCGGATGGCTGCTTCTTATCACGCCCTTAAAGATTCGGAAAAGTTCTGGTACTTTGCCAACACCGCGTGTCGGTGTGATATCCGGCTCATAGGCAGGCATCGTACTGCGTACCGTATCCCACCACTCCCAAGGAATAGGGGGCAAAAGCCACTCCGCGGGGTCAGACAAATCAGCCGATTGTGTCGGCATAATAATTGTTCCTTCTTCTGTCACAGCATCCATCAACGCTTGAATAAGCGCAACAGCTCCTCCGTTGATCCAGCCAATAGAGGACAATGAGCTATGCACTAAAATCGTCATGCCCGGTTCGACTCCAAGCATACG
>CAJGCH010000380.1 GCA_904501845.1 uncultured Bacillaceae bacterium
TTCCTTCTTCATCGACCGGCTTTGTGATATATTTGGCTACTGCCTTCACCTGCTCATGGGCATTGCCCATCGCCACACTATTTTCGATATGCGTAAGCATTTCGATATCATTCAGGCCGTCGCCAAAGGCATATTGCTGATCCCTTGAATAGCCAAGCTTTTCTATGATTTTCTCAATTCCTTTTGCCTTCGAGCCGCCTTTAGGAATGATATCTACAGAGAAAGGATGCCATCTAATGAAATCAAAATCCTTAAATGTTTCCACATAGAATTGTTCCTCCCCTTCCGGACAGAAGAGCAAGGATTGATACAAATCACGGTCTTGGTGGTAAAGGGGATCATGTGTCGGGTAAATACCAATCCGAAGCTCACTGATGCTTCCAGAAATATACTCATGCTCAGGCGGAACATTTGCCCGCATATCTTCGTGATCCATATATACAATTGGATGTTCCCTCTCTAGGGCGGCCTTTGTCAGTTGTTCAAGTGCAGAGGCCTTCAATGGATTCGCATAAATGACTTCATTTTGTAAAACGACAAATTGCCCATTGTAGCTGACGAATGTGTCAATTTCCAGTTCACGGCGCAAGTCTTCAAACATGAAAGGGGCCCTCCCAGTCGCAATTGCCACTTCATGACCCTTTTCCTTTAATTCAAAAATCGCTTCCTTCGTTGAACGAGGCAGTTCCTTCTCATGGTCTAACAAGGTCCCATCAATATCAAAAAATATAACACTATTCTCTCTCATTGCCATTCCCTCTTCCTGTCTTAGTGTGTTAAACTGTCCCTCTTTCTATTAAGGAAACAGCCACTTCCTTGCTGTCCGCTCCTTCTCTTAATGCTTGTTCAAAGAGATTTTCTCCCATATGTTCAAGCGGAATCTCCATTGTGGTGATATTCATCATCTTTGCTATCGGCTGGTTGTCAAAACCGATTATCGCCAATTCATCTGGCACCTTTATATTCTTTTGATGGCAGCAAAGCATGAGACCTGCTGCGACTTGATCACTCGTTGCGAGCAGTGCTGTCGGAGGCTCAGGTATTGATTGAATATGCTCAATTACTTTCATGCCATCTTCAAAATAAAGGCATTTGTCGATGATATAATCCGGACGGTACATCAGTCCGTGCCGTTTGATAAAATCCTTATATGCCTGCTCACGGTCACGGCTGCTTGTCCCATTCGTCCGGCTGATACTATAGCCGATTCTCCGGTGTCCCTTTTCATATAAATAATCCAAGGCAGCCGTAAATGCGGCATAATGGTTCACATAGGTCGAGGATACAGGCTGATCCTCCCGTTTCTCTGCAACAGCAATCGGACCATATTGCAAATGCTCTTCAATAATCGCCCATTCGCAGCCTCTTGAACAGATGATTAATGAATCAATCTGCTTGGTCTTCAACATTTGCAGCGCTTCCAGTTCTACACGTTTTTGATAATCTGTTTGAAATAGAACGAGCTTATAATGATGCTCTAATGCCTTCCTGGCAATTCCCTTCAACAGGAGCGCAAAATACGGATGGTCCGTATATGGAAGAACCACTCCCATCAGATGTGTCTTCCCTTTGCTTAAATGGACCGCGTTAATATTCGGATAATAATTCAGTTCCTCAATGGCCGCTAGCACGGCCTTCTTTTTCTGTTCGCTCACATATGGATGATGATTCAACACCCGGGAGACGGTTGTAACCGAAACACCAGCCTTTGTTGCCACTTCTCTAATATTTGTCATGTTATTCACCTAAATATGCTTAATTGGCATGGATTAAGTGTAAAGTATGAAACGCGTTTCATGTCAATGAAAGAAATAAAATATTCTAAGTAAAGGAAAAAAGGAAGGGGCTGGGACATAACTTATAAACGAATCTGAAAGACGAACGATATCTAAATAAATCTTAAGAGACTTTGTTAGTTACTCATTGAGTTACGTTGGAAGAACAAGTTCGTTCCATTGCGCTACAGCCACTCGCTTTCCGCGGGGAGGAAGCTGAGCCTCCTCGGCTCCGCCTGCGGGGTCTCAGCCTTTCCTCTACTTCCCGCAGGAGTCGAGTGGCCTCCGCTCCATTCCACTGGTTAGTAATAATGATATACAAAATAAACAAATCTATTGAAACATCTAAAAAACCCAACCTATTAGACGAAGTATTAATTAAAATACCGCCTAATAGTTCGGGTTTATTATTGACTGAAATACATTTATCCCAGCCTCTAATCATAAAGAGGATTCATCCATTATGTACATGATTTTAAAATACTTATCTCCATATATCTGGCCATATCTCCAACCGTCTGGAATTCATTGATTGCGTGTTGTCTGTTCATTGGAAATGACGGTAAACTAAAATGCTTTTGCATATGATGGACGGCTCGGCGAAAGGCCTCTTCATCTATTCCATATAAATCTTGGATAGAGGATTGAGTGGACAACTCCCATGCATGAAGCTTCGCAGAA
>CAJGCH010000381.1 GCA_904501845.1 uncultured Bacillaceae bacterium
CATAAGACTCATTAAATATGGCATCCAGGTCTATAAACAGCTCATCAATAAATTGTTCAGTGAAATCCTTCATATCCTTGTAATGAAGGTAGAAAGTCGCTCTGTTAATTTCTGCTCGCTCCGCCAGCAAATTAACGGTCAGCTTATCAAGCGGCTTCTCGCTCAACAGCTCAATGAAGGCTTCCTTCAGCAATCGTTTCGTCCGACGAATACGCAAATCTTCTTGTAAAGGCTTCATGGTCGGCTCCTTCTCTATATTTTTCTATATTTTTAGTATACTAATTTTTCCGGAAAATCAAAAAGCACTCTAGCTAGCAGAGACTGAAATAGATATCGCCATGTTATTCAAAAGCAAAAAAAAACAGCCTAATCTTTTTAATCGAGGTCAAAGATAGCTATCCTTGCAAAATCATTATAGAAATATAAAAAATCGACCCATTTTGATGGATACAGGTTTTAATCTTTTACCTCAGCCCGCTTTCACTTTATGATAGGAAGTATGCGGAAATCTAGTAAATCTGTGGATGCGCTATTATAAATTAGGAGGCGGTAATGAATGAAGAAGATTATCAACAAGCCTGAGGATCTTGTCATAGAAATGGGCTATGGACTTGTTTTGGCACATCCAGAACTTGAGTTTCTCAAAAAGGACAAAATCATTAAGAAGAAAGCCATCAATGAAAATAAAGTCAGCCTTATTAGCGGCGGAGGAAGCGGGCATGAACCAGCCCATGCTGGCTTTGTCGGCAAGGGCATGCTTGATGCAGCCATCTGCGGGGATGTCTTTGCTTCACCTTCCCAAATCCAGGTTTACCAAGGAATCAAATCAGCTGCCGGCCAAAAAGGCGTATTGATGATCATCAAGAATTACAGTGGTGACATGATGAATTTCAAAAACGGTGCAGCCTTGGCTGAAGAGGATGGCATCCAGGTCGAGTACGTCAAAGTGGCGGATGATATGGCCGTAGAGGATAGCCTTTATTCCGTCGGCCGCCGCGGCGTGGCAGGTACTGTCCTCGTTCATAAGATTGCCGGTGCGGCGGCAGAGGAAGGCAGAGACCTCATGCAAGTGAAGGAGGTTGCCGAGAAAGCTGCCGAAAATATACGGAGCATCGGGATTGCCCTTACCTCCTGCACGGTTCCCGCAAAAGGGACCCCCACCTTCACACTTGGCGAAGATGAAATAGAATATGGCGTCGGTATCCACGGCGAACCTGGAATCAAAAGAGAAAAAATGACTTCAGCGGATGAATTGGCTGAAAGAATGACCAATGACCTTTTGCGTGATTTAGGGATTGACGGAGACACGAATGAGCTTGCGATTCTCGTTAACGGATTCGGAGCAACTCCCCTGCAAGAACTTTACTTGCTCAACCATTCCGTCATCCGTGAATTGCACAAGCGCAATATTCAGGTTTACCGTACCTTTGTCGGCAATTACATGACAAGCATTGATATGGCGGGAGCATCCCTGACATTCATGAAGCTGGACGATGAACTGAAGAGCTTACTATCTAGCGAGTGTTCTGCGCCTGCCTTCAAGGTGGATGGACCTGTTGAACCTGTTCTTTATGTACAAGACAATGATTCTGCTGATGCTAAACTGGTTTCTTTTGAAGCAGTGACAAGCGAGGAACATGCGGAAATAAAAGACGAAGCGCTAAGCCTCGATAATCTGGTCTATCTCATAGATAAAATGAGTGAGGTAATCATCAAAAATGAGGTGCCATTCTGTGAGCTGGACTCACATGCCGGTGATGGCGACTTCGGAATGAGCGTTGCCAAAGGCTTCAAGCAGCTTAAGCGCGAATGGAATACCATCCTTAACCAAGAGGATGTAACAATTGAATCCTTCTTAGACGCATGCTCCATCATCATCATGGAATATTGCGGCGGTGCATCCGGCCCAATCTGGGGTTCAGCTTTCCGCGCAGCTGGGAAAGCGGCAGCCGGCAAGCAGCAATTAACGGTAGAGGAATTCTCCAATATGCTGCAGGCTGCCTTGAAAGGCATTCAGGCCACCGGGGAGCGCTCCTTCGGAAGAGGCGCAGTCGTCGGTGACAAAACCCTTGTCGATGCATTTGCTCCTTGTGTCGATTCCTGGATGGAAAGTGTCGCAGCAAATGAAGATTTCAGGACTGCTTTTGAAAAAGGGGCAGCTGCCGCTGTGAAAGGTGCTGAGTATACAAAGGATATTGTCGCCCGCATGGGTCGCGCAGGCACGGTTGGCGACCGAAGCCTCGGCCATCCTGATGCAGGTGCCCACGCTCTTGGAGTGATTTTCACGGAGCTAGCACGCAGCTTGCGATAAATAAATGGAGAAGACCGCATATATTTGGCGGTCTTTTTGTTTGTTATCTCACTCTTTGTCGAAAAGGAACCCTTAGAGGGAGGAAACAAGGCATATGAAAGAGAATCTATTAAATGGTCTTTAACTATTTCTATGAGGA
>CAJGCH010000382.1 GCA_904501845.1 uncultured Bacillaceae bacterium
GGATAATCGTTTCTCTAACCTGGAATTGATAGTCCACATCACTGATTTCCTCAAAATGCTCAATCAGATAGGCCAGTCCAGGAATGATTTGCGTAAAGGCATGATCGATTGGTGATGTTAAGCGATTAAGCTTTCTTGCTTGCTCCAATTCATCAATCAAGGATGTGAAGGCCACATTGTCCAGGTAAACCTTCGTCGTTTTTTCCGGCTGGAAATTGACAATGGCCCATTTCAGGAATTGTTCAATGTTTTCCCGATCCTTATCATTCTTAATTAAGCTCTCTGATATCTTTTTCTCTGTAAAAAGACGCGTTCTTGTGTCAAAGCGGACATCCAGTAAAGGCTGATGGGTTTTCTGCCTTTGGGCGCTGATTGTTATATAATCAGGGCCTGCCAACACATTAATCGCATTCGGTCCGGACTCATATACATAATGCGCATAGCGTTCATCAAGCTGCGTACACACAAATTGATCCTTTTCACTCTTTTTCACAAGTTTCTTCATGACATTCGCGATTCGGTCCTGCTTCGGCTCACTCGTTTTGGCGTCCTGAAGCAATACGACGGTCGTTGCCCCAACCAAACCGAGAAGGATAACATAAAACATCAGAGTCACCCCTTTCTAAGGCTTATTTTATCATACTATCTATACGTTCAAACACCTCATTGGTTTCAAAATATCACTGGAAAGTCTTGCGTATTGAAACTTATCATCCCTCCAACCCGCAGGATATAGTACGATAAAAGTAAAGAAAGGAGGACATCCGCATATGGACGAATTTTTATGGATTGGACTCGGCATTGCTGCATTAGGATATTTTATCGGTGATGGCCTACGCCACTTCAAGGGCTCATCCCATCCATCGGGTGATATTTTTGATGACGATGAGCCGCTCATGAACAAGAAGAAGGATCTGCATTATTATATTAGCATCCATAAAGACGATACCGATGCGTTCATCGCCAAATACCCATCCCCACCCGCATATCGACTTAAACGGGCGTACATATTTTCCGCATAGCAAGCTGATTGAATGGCTTGAGTCAGAAAGCTTTAAGACAGACTGAAAAAAAGGTGCCCATCGCTTGATGCATGGGCACCGGCTCATGATGAAGTTCTTTCATAGCACCAAAACGCCGCACCCTCATCCGGCGTCTTTTTGACGACATTGCCGCTGTTGAGCCACTGGGCCAAATCGAAATATTTCTGATAATCTCCCAGCTCATTCTCAAGGTCTCCCGCAACCTTTTGTCCGCTGAAATAAACGACACTCTTTAAATGCCCATACGGCTTGGCTGTAAAGCATACCTTATTCTTTAATGGGAGCTCATCGAAGCGCTCTATGCATTCGGCCGTGCAGCGGTACTGATCGCCGAGCTTAAAGAAAAGATGATCCCAGTTGATTCTCTCCACCCGCTCGTTCCATTTCTCTAACGCTTCCTGTCTGTACCTATATTTATGGAAGTGAATCTCCACATCCTCACCGAGAAGCCCAATCGGATAGTTTTCCTCCCGCCATCCGTATTTCGAATGCAGGGTGAATCTCAGCCGCTGGTTCATATAAAACTCAAAGTTCTCAAGCAGCCGCAAATAATCAGGTGCATAGATATACATCCCGATAAATGGGCTCGTGTACTTCATTCCTAAATCCCGATAGACTTTCTCTCCCCATTCATTATTGGAAATAATCGTGAAATCACGATTGACCACCTCTCTTCTTAAACGAGAATGAAAAAGCGCACTCGAGGCTTTCTGAAAGAATCCTTTCATGTTCCTAGCCATCTGTTCCACCTCTTCTCCGTACGAAGCTTTTATCCTATAATATGCGCAGCATGCACGAACTGTTTAGAAAAACCGTGCAGGCGAGCTAAATAATCTGAATATATAGAATTCTACCCTTATTATACAAAGAATTAATCTTGAATTTGAAATAGATTGTTTATTTTTGGTGGTAAAGCTGGATTATTTTGTATATGCACTTACAATAAATAAAAAAGCTGCCTTCAAGCGGCAGCCGGTATGTATTTATGTATGAGATTTCTGATCAGTGCGTTTCTTCCATTTATACGGGATATCTGTCCAATTCACAAACATGATGCCGAAAACCAGCATCACACTGATGATCGTGTTTTCCATCCATCTTACATCCCTGTCGTAATAAAACTGTACCAATATTTTGCATACGAATAATAAGAATGGGTACCTGATGCACCCTTCGAAGATTTTGCGGTTGATATTCATTCCGACTTTTACCACTCCCTCAGGTCTAAAGCATTTTTATCTATTATTCTGGTCAATTTCTTGTAGTCACGGGACCGATTCGTCATCAAACTTGCTCAATACTCAATTATATTAATCCACTGACCATCTGGACCAAAGGTTATATGAGGTATCTTATTTAATTGAAACATTTTGTAAATGTCTTTCTTTTTCTTA
>CAJGCH010000383.1 GCA_904501845.1 uncultured Bacillaceae bacterium
CATTTAATAAGGCAAAGCTGGCTTCTTTTGCGATTCTTCCTTTTCCCCTTACCTCACTCATTGATTCATCTTCCTCTCCCTAGGTATCGTCACCCATTGGTCACGATGGATGATTTCCATGCTCATATTAGTGCCATAGGCAAGCTCTCTGCTATGCTTCCCAATCATTCTCTCAAGGATATAGGAAGGATACAGCACCTCACCCTTTCCAAGGAGTCCTGATTTTCCGTGAACCTCCACGACATCCCCCTTCTCAAAGGAGCCCGATAGATGCTGAATACCTGCAGGCAGCAAGCTGCTTCCCCTGTTTAATAAGGCCTGCTCTGCTCCCTCATCGATATATATCCTGCCTGTGACGGCTGAATGGAAGGCAATCCACTGCTTCGTGTTTTTCAAGGGAATCAAATGATCCTTGCCGACATAAGTGCCATCCCCACACCCTGCCATAATATTGAGCAATTTATTTTCTCCTTGCCCTGAACCGATGAACACTTTCACCCCTAATGAGTTGGCTGTGCGTGCCGCCAACAGCTTAGAAAGCATGCCGCCTGTGCCGATTTTTGTTCCTGAACCTTCCGCAATCGATAATAACGGAGTGGTAACCTCATCAATTTGATTGAATCTCTTTGCCTTCTTGTTCTTCACTGGGTGTGAGTCATAGACTCCATTGATATCCGTTAAAATGATTAATTGTTCGGCATGGACCAGACCGCTGACCAAGGCAGAAAGCATATCATTGTCCCCAAACGTCAATTCTGCAACTGATACCGTATCATTTTCGTTAATGATCGGAATGATGCCGCGGCTTAATAATTCCTCCATCGTTGAATACGCATTTTTGTAACGCTCCTTTATGGAAAAATCGGCCCTCGTCAAAAGAATCTGTGCAGGGATAATCTGAAATTGTCCTAGCTTTTGCCTATAGTTTTGTATCAAAAGGCTTTGTCCGACTGCCGCTGCTGCTTGCTTTCCTTTCAGCGTTACCGGTCTCCCTGGGTATCCCAGTGCCCGGAACCCAGCTGCGACAGCCCCTGATGAAACTAAAACAATCTCATGGCCTAAATTGCGCAAGGCAACGATTGCCCTGATATGATCCATGAATTTCTGTTCATCTATTTCCCCTTTTGTATTCGTAAGCGAGCTACTGCCTATCTTCAATACAATCCGCTTTTTTGACATGTGAACGACCCCTTTTTTGCTGAAAAATAGAAAAAAGCCCTCTTCAATCCTTATCATTACGATAGGACGAAAAGGGCATGATTTCCGTGGTACCACCTAACTTGAATGCTGGCATCAGCATTCCGCTCAATGTATGTTAACGCTCTAAAAGCGCCCTCGATTAAAGGGACTCGGGAGGCAGGTTCACCCCTCTAATGCCAAACATGCAGGATATTTCAGCTGTAAACCCTGCTCTCTATCTATCATTTGGCTTCGAGTGAAGGCTACTAGTCCTCCGTTAACGTTCGAATTATATTTCTTATTATTATGAAAAGCCTGCTTAAAAATGTCAACCAATTCGAAAAAATATTTTTCTCTATTATATGGAAGCCCGCTATTAAGACTAGGTTAATGTTGTCATTCGATAGACAGAAGGACCATAATCAGACGAACAAAACGAGTCTTTCACACAGCCTTTCTATTAACTAATCAATCCAGCCCCTTCACCTCAGGCAAATCTTCCTTTAGAAGCTCCTCTTCCAGGTTGACTCTCGGGGAGAATCCTGTGTTCTTGCCGGCGAAGCTTTCAAGCAATTCCTTTACATCAATGCCGGATGAGGCTTTCAATGATTCCTGCAGGGTGGTCATTAAATTGGTTGCATAGCCAGTGACCTTGTTGGCACCGCTATTTGCGCCACTGCCGCTTCCTGTGTCAACGATCGTAATCTTGTCAATGCTTGAGAGCGGTTTTGCCACTTCTTTCGCATATTCAGGAAGCATTTTTAAAATCATGTCCATAACGGCTGCCTGACCGAATTGTTCAAAGGCCTCGGCAATCTTCTCCTTCGCTTCCGCCTCGGCAACCCCTTTAAGGCGGATAATCTCTGCTTCACTGACCCCTTGTGCTCTTTGGGCTTCTGCCTTCGCCAAACCATCCAATCGAATGCGTTCAGCATCTGCCTTCGCCATCGCTTCAATCCGGTATTGATTTGCGTCCGCTTCGGTTAATTGTTTCATTTTCTCAGCAGATGCCGCCTGTTCTACCGCATACCGGTCCGCATCGGCTTTCTTTTTCACCTCAGAATCGTATTGCTTCTCACGGCGGAGGATTTCTTTCTCCTCAAGTTCAATTTGCTTTTGGCGTTCAATAATTTTGATTTGCATCTGCTGCTCTGTTACTTCCTGCTTTGAGCGGGCAGTTTCCAGGTCGTAAGCCTGGTCAGCCTTTGCTTTGGCGCTATCTTGCTCGCGGCGGAATTCCGCAATC
>CAJGCH010000384.1 GCA_904501845.1 uncultured Bacillaceae bacterium
CAGCTTCGGCTGAGAAAATCGATGAACCCATATGAGAAATCAGAAACAAAGGCAAGCATAAAACAAATCATAAACACTTTTGTACCTTTCTTCCTCCTGTGGTATATAGCTTATCTGTTTTTATCTGTATCGATATGGCTGGTTCTTCCCGTTGCAGTAGTTGCGGCAGGATTTTTAGTAAGGATCTTCATCATCTTCCATGATTGCTGTCATAACTCCTTCTTCCGCAACAGGAAGGCTAATGTGATTCTTGGGAATATCAGCGGGATTTTGACGTTGTTTCCGTTTAAGCAATGGCAGCACAGCCACAATGTCCATCATGCCGGCAGCGGCAATTTGGATAAGCGCGGAATCGGTGATATGTGGATGCTCACGGTTGATGAATACTATGCAGCTTCTAAGTGGACGCGTCTGCAATATCGCTTGTACCGCAACCCGCTCATTATGTTTGGTATTGGTCCCATTTTTGCCTTTTTAATAGCCAATCGTTTTAATAGAAAGAATGCAGGAAAGAAGGAACGCAGGAATACTTATTTCACAAATGCGGCTATCGCGGCACTTTGGGGAATTATGTGTTATTTAGTGGGTTGGCAGGCCTTCTTGATTATCCAAGGCACGATTTTTTACCTGTCTGGAGTGGCGGGCATTTGGCTCTTTTATGTCCAGCATACATTTGAGGATTCCTATTTTGAAGAAAATGATGATTGGGAATATGTGAAGGCAGCCGTGGAAGGCAGCTCTTATTATCAGCTTCCGAAGCCTCTTCAATGGATGACAGGCAATATCGGCTACCATCATGTCCATCATTTGAGCCCGCGGGTACCGAATTATCGGCTTGCTGATGCTCATAAGGACACATTGCCTTTGCAGCATGTTCCGACGATTACATTATTAACGAGCCTTAAGTCTCTTCGTTTCCGGCTTTGGGATGAACGGGAGAAGAAATTTGTTACCTACCGAGAAGGTAAATCCCAAATCATCCTGAAGAGAGAATTAGTTTAACTTCCATTTCTTCTTGAAAATGGTACGATAGAGGAAAAGAAGATGCACTTAGCGAGGTTATCTAATGATTAAAAACTATATGGTCTTCTTGAAGACGAGCGGTCTCTCCCCGTATGTGTGGGCCATCCTTTGCATATTGCCTTTCTATTTCATCTTTCAGTCGGATGCGACAAACCAATATAAGATGATCGGTATCATTGTGACCCTGCTTTTCCTTTCCTTATTCAGGTTTGCCTATAAAACGACAGGCTGGATGAGATATGTGTGGACCTTTGTGCTGATGGGCTGTTTTACGTACATGACCATTTTGTTCGGCTATATCTATTTTGCCTTCTTTCTCGCTTATCTGGCTGGGAATATCAAAAAGAAAGCTGACTTTGTGGCAATTTATGTCCTTCTGCTCGTCAGCACAGGAATCTCCATTTATTTGGGGATTTTGCTGCATCAGGCATTCTTTCTTAAACAAATGCCATTTGTTATTATCACCTGGCTCAGCATCACTCTCCTGCCGTTTACAATCAGAAATCGGAAAGTGCTTGGGCATCTGGAAGAAAAATTGGATGATGCCAACAAGAAAATTGCAGAGCTGCTGGTCGTAGAGGAAAGGGAGCGAATCGCTCGTGATCTTCATGACACACTAGGACAGAAGCTGAGTCTGATTGGGCTTAAGAGCGACCTGGCGCGGAGGCTGATTAATAAAAATCCTGAACAGGCGGCAAGCGAACTGATAGATGTGCAGCAAACGGCAAGAACGGCCCTTAATGAGGTGCGGAAACTGGTTTCATCGATGAGAGGAATCCGGTTGAAGGATGAAATTGACTTGGTGGAAACGATGCTTGATGCAGCCAATATCCAATTCAGTTTAGATGAAAAGCAAAAACTAAACGACGTCTCTTTGTTGACTGAAAACATCCTAAGCATGTGCTTAAAGGAGTCTGTCACGAATATTGTGAAACATAGCGGAGCGACGAAATGCCAGGTGAGCTTCGAACAGAATTGGAAGGAAATCATCATGACCATATGCGATAACGGTGTCTTTAAGGAGCTAAAGACCAGTTTTGATAGAGGACATGGTTTAATTGGCATGAGGGAGCGGCTGGAGTTCGTAAACGGCAGCCTTGAAATAGCTGTAAATGATGGAACATGCCTGATTATCAAGGTGCCGAATGAAACGAAGCAGAGCGTAAAGGAGGGTCAGGCATGATTAAGATCGTGATTGCGGAGGATCAGCAAATGATTCTCGGAGCATTCGGTTCTTTGCTGGCGCTTGAGGAAGATATGGATGTGGTCGGGAAGGCATCCAATGGCGAGGAAGCCCTTGACATTGTCAAAAAGCATCAACCGGATATTTGCTTAATGGATATCGAAATGCCAGGAATGACAGGACTGGAAGCGGCTGAAAAGCTGAAGGGGCA
>CAJGCH010000385.1 GCA_904501845.1 uncultured Bacillaceae bacterium
CCTGTGTCTGCCCTCGATCCAATCGGACGTCACCAGGTTCTTGAGCTGATTGAGGAATTGAAGCAGGACCATATGATCTTCATGTCCAGTCATATCCTCGATGATGTGGAGAAAACGGCGGACCATATCCTAATCCTGCATAAAGGACAATTACTATTATCTTCACCTAAGCAAAGCCTGATGAGGAAATACTCCGGCACCGCCATCACGTTCCAGCTCCTCGCTCCAAATGAACGAATCGTGCAGGCGGTCTCAAGGGAGGAATGGGCAGAGCGCATTGATGGGTCGGCGTCCTCCTATCGCGTCGTGGTTAAGGATCTGGAGATGGCAAAGGTCGAACTGCCTTCGATCATCCAGAAGCAAGCAGGCATCATTACCGATTACCGGATAGAAGCCTTGTCTTTACAGGATATTTTCTTCAAGGTGGTGAATGGATGATGTTCGGGGCAATGCTTTGGAAGGAATGGCTGGAATTGAAAAGGTCCTACAAGATGATTATCGTGCCTTTTGCCTTTGCCATCATAATGGTGACACTCCCGATTACGATGAAGCTCCTGCCTTCTCTCATACAGCAGGACCTTCCTGAAGGGACAGTGATCGTTGTTCCGGAAAGCACGGCGAGTGATATAGTCGGCGGGATTTATGCGAACTTCGAGCAGCTCGGCTTGATTGTGCTGATCCTTGTCATGATGGGTACAGTAGCCTCGGAGCGGGAGAAGGGGAGCGCAGCACTCGTATTATCGAAGCCCGTTGGCCGGAGCGGCTATTTATTGGCCAAATGGACAGCCTATTCGATGCTTTCAGTCGTGTCCTTCTTATTCGGAATGATGCTGACGGTCTATTATACGAGAATTCTCTTTGAGGGAGTAATGGAGTGGAAGGCGATTGCTCTGGGTACGCTTCTATATCTTGTCCCAATCCTGCTGTGTGTAACATTGACGCTTTTGTTTTCTTCTATTATACGGAGTGTGGTTTTTGCGGGGTTTGTCAGCTATGGCAGCTATCTCGCTTTGACGAAGCTTGGCAAGTATTTGCCGAATGAGATAGAGAAATATACGCCGTCTGCGATTATTGATTCCGCAGGCAAAATCATGGTTGGGCAGGAAGCGGCAATTATGGCTCCTTTGCTGATATTGCTGGCCTTGATGGCGGTTATATTGGCCGTAGCGATTATGCTGTTTAAAAGGCAGGAATTATAGGATTGTGATACAATAAGTAAAAAGTTGGTAAAAATAGATAGTAAGCAGTATATTACTTATATATAAGAGGGATAAAATTCGAAAAGGTATTGAAGTGATTGCCTGTTTCGTATTACTATTCTTGAGTAGATATATAAGAAAGAGAGTGTTTATTACATGGGACGTAAATGGAATAACATTAAAGAAAAGAAAGCGGCCAAAGATGCGAACACAAGCCGGATTTATGCGAAATTCGGCCGTGAAATTTATGTAGCAGCCAAGCAAGGCGAACCAAACCCAGAATCAAACCAAGCCTTGAAAATGGTGCTCGAGCGCGCGAAGACATACAGTGTACCAAAGCATATCATTGACCGTGCTATTGAAAAAGCAAAAGGCGGTTCAGAGGAAAGCTATGATGAGCTTCGTTATGAAGGCTTCGGACCAAGCGGTTCAATGGTCATCGTAGACGCATTGACTAACAATGTGAACCGCACCGCTTCCGATGTTCGCGCTGCTTTCGGCAAGAATGGCGGAAACATGGGTGTGAGCGGTTCTGTATCTTACATGTTTGATGCGACAGCCGTTTTCGGTATTGAAGGGAAAAACGCTGATGAAGTATTGGAGATGATGATGGAAGCAGATGTCGATGTACGTGACATTATCGAAGAAGATGAAGCAGTCATCGTATATGCTGAACCAGACCAATTCCATGCTGTACAGGAAGCCTTCAAGAATGCTGGCATTACGGAGTTCACTGTGGCAGAATTAACGATGCTCGCTCAAAACGACATCAGCCTTGACCCGGAAGCACAAGCTCAATTCGAGAAGATGATTGATGCGATTGAAGACCTTGAGGATGTCCAACAGGTTTACCATAATGTTGATTTAGGCGAATAATGCTCATTAAATAAGCTGCTGCTCAGAGTCATTGACTCCCTGAGGGCAGCTTTTTTTCGTGTTTAAAAATTATGAAGAGAGGAAATATAGGGAGAAAAAGGATGATGACACGATGCCATATCAATCTAAAAAAGACCTGCCTGAATCTGTGAAAGATTCACTGCCAAGCCATGCCCAAGAGATATTCAAAGAAGTGTTTAATTCCGCCTCAAAGGAATATGATGAAGAAGAAACGGCCTATAAGGTCGCATGGAGTGCTGTAAAGAATAAGTATGAGAAAAACGATGGCGGGGAATGGGTAGAGAAGGACTGAGTCCAAAGCTCAGTGCGAACTCG
>CAJGCH010000386.1 GCA_904501845.1 uncultured Bacillaceae bacterium
GAAACGTTAGAAGGTATACCAAGCGGGAGCAAGAGCATCTCTCGTGCAGATGTGGCGGACTTTCTCGTACGTGCCATTTCTGATGACCAGTATATCTATCAATCTGTCGGTCTTGCTTCAAAGGAGTAAGAGGATAGGGTACAAGCATCTGCTTGTACCCCTTTTTTTATTCCTCATTGATAATAATTCTTCAGGACGTATTGCAAGGAAGGCTTGAATATGCAATAGATGCTGAAATTTTCATTATAGAGAATCTTAGCAAGCCGAGGATTGGCTCCGACAATCTGTACCTTATTTCCGTTCATTAAATGGATCATTTTAATGAGATCCATGAATTTATTTATGCCTTCCTCTTTTATATCAGCGATAGAAGTGAGATCCACTAAGACATCATCATATTCACCAATGAAAATGGATTGCAGCACATTTGCTGAGATGACATGAATCATTTCCTCAGTTAAATCGCCGAACAAGGGGATGTATCCCATTGTGGCTGTCAAAGGTATGAAGGGTCCAGAAAGTGAGTTCAGCCGGTAGATAGTTTGCTCAAGTTTTTCCTTTTGCTCATAAAGCTCGAAATCGGTATTGGCCAATCGGCTTTGAAGCTGCATAATCTGATCGGTATAAATCTGTGTCGTTTTATCCTTTGCCGCGAAAAGGATATGCAGGTGATCCTCATGGTCCCATGAGATGTACAAATCAAACAAGGCAAGGGGATTGCTCCTTGTCTTTAATACGACCTCAATTGCCTGCTGTTCATCCTGCTGCCATGTGTTTGTTATTAATTTATTGATGCTTTCCTGATCAATGATGTCATCAATTTGCTTTGTACGCAGATCAAAGAGATTGAGTGCCCGAGAATTTGAGCTGATAATTCTGCCATTTGATTCAATCACGACATAGGGCAGGGGAAGCGGGATATCAAGAAGCTGCATTTTCTTTTTCTCCCATTTGGTGATTTTTCAGCCAGTCATTCAAGGTAGATAAATCGCTCGAAATCAGTGTATTTTTGCTGCTGTGATTGGTCAGGTCATATTTCGACCCGAGCCGTCCCCCTACAAAAATCGTGGCAGATGGGGACGCTCTCTCAAGCATATCGCAATACGACTTCAGCTTGGTCAGATGGGTGACGATGGAAACGGAAAGACCAATTACATGCGGATTCCACTCCTTGGCCATTTGCAGGGCATATTCCAAGGGAAGATTTGGGCCAAAATATTTTGTTTCCCACCCGTTGTCGCTGAATAAATAATTAGCCATTTTCAGGCCAAGATAATGCTGTTCTCCCTCTATACATAAAAACATGGCCCGCTTGCGGGGGATAGAATCCTGGCGTGACAGATGGACATTCGAAATCCGTGAGAGGATAAAGTCACTGACGGCGGTAGCTATATGCTCATCTGCTACAGTAATTTTATTGTTCTCCCAGAGTAACCCTATATGTTTCATGGCAGGAGTAATGATATTTTCATAGATTGTCAGAATCTCTTCCTCTTTGTATGCCTGCATATACTCCCACGCTTGGACAGTATTCCCTTTTAATAGTATCTCTGCGAATTCTGTTGCTTTGGACATAACTACGCCTCCTCTTTTGCTCTTTCAGCCTCCAATAGCTGTATGCTTTCTAATAGAAGGGCTCGATATGTCTCTCTTCTCTCTGGTGAAAGCTCAGCTTCAGGTACACGCCTTAATTCCTCTTCTAGAATCTCATAATTATCCAAGAGTGTCTGTGTTCCCATGTTGAATTTCTGCAGGATGCCATTCAGCCACTTTGTATAATCCGTGAAAATAGCCGAATCTTTCATTTCTGTGGCTGTATGAAGGTGGTCTAGGTGATGCTGGTTATCAGCCTTGCATTTAAGAATGCCTTTTTCCCCGTAACGGTCCATTAGAGATGGATCACGTTCGTATATGCGAATGGTTACTTGATCGATTAATTTATTCGTATTCATTATGTCGCCACCACCTTATATTTACTGACTTTCGGAATGATGGAGGCGAGTCCCTGGTCTGGGTATTTCTTCTCAAGCTCATGAATTTGCTTGAACCCCTTGCTCCTTGCCCAATTCAGATAATCTTCTTTTGTTTCAAATAGAAGCTGGACAGTCAGTTCACCAGGATGGCGGTCGTTTTGCAGGAGCAGAAAATCAATAAAGCCTGCAGCATTATCTACAAGTCTGGAACGTTGCTGGTAGATTTGGATAACCTCATTGGCTTTATCGTCTGGGACAAGGAAAGTAGAGAAAACAGTATATATGGTAACCCCTCCTAAAAGAAAAATAGACTGTCATATGATTTATTGGAAAGCACAGGTCCGACTGATAAGAAAAAGAAGAAACTGTGGTGCCAGATGCTATATAACTTAGTAAAAAAAGGAAAATGTGAATCTATTATAACATAGCTGATTTTA
>CAJGCH010000387.1 GCA_904501845.1 uncultured Bacillaceae bacterium
ATTCCAGTATAGAATCTCCCCGCTCGAGTGATAGGCAATCGCCATTTCCGGGTTGATTTGATTGACGAAGGAGACAATCGCCTTCACTTCCTTCGCGCTTTCCGGGGTTTTTCCTTTGTAGTTTTTATAGCTTGGTGATTTTGGAGAATTCTTGATTGCGCTCCATCCGGCATTATATTGCCTGTTTAGGTCAACGCCCTTTGCATTAGCCTTCCAGCGTTTGAAATTCTTGCTGCCATTATTCATTTTAATCAGGGAGCTGTGTGTGCTTTTCGGAAAAGCATTCAGCCCTTGCTGCTGCAGGGTGACTCCGTCCGGATTGACCATGGGCACGAACCATAGCGTCGAAGAATTCAAGAGGCTCCGCACATTGTAACCGCCGATTTTCTTGTTTCCTTTATACGCTTCCGCATACTGATCAATCAATTCCATATTTAAGCTGGTTGTCATCCATTCCCGCGCATGGTGGGAACCATTGATGAACACCTTCGCTGAACCTTTCCCAAGGCTGACCGCATAAATATTACGTCCATATTCTGACTTGCCAATCGTCTTGTACTTAATTAAGTCCGGGTATTGCTGCTGCAGCTCTTTAATGTCCTTGCCAAGCTGTGTGTATGTATATTTCTTGTTCGGGTCAACAAATGACTTTGCCGCCGCATTTCCCCCTGTTGGCAAGAATGCCATGATGACCATGATGGTCAAAATAAACAAACCATACCTCAATCGAATTCCCTTCAAAAATATGTACCTCCCCATTATTCGTTCAACTTACAAATTAAAGTATATAATATTTTTTATATTAAGAATGTTAAAAATAAAATACATTCCTATTATACTTGGAATAAAAAGGAGGTATATAGATGATTATAAAAGAACGCGGAGTACCGCTTGCTATCCGAACACTCGAGGCTCTGGCTCGTAGAATTTCGCCCAATCACCCCTCATTCCAGCTTATCAAATCAGATTTAACCAAAAGAAAGGCTGGATTACGCGGGGAGCAATCATTAGATTATTATCTAAACGAACCTGATCTGGACCACTACAGCATTTTTCACGATATCCGCCTTAGTGTACATGGCCATCCATTTCAAATCGACTCCCTCATGCTTACCAATCAATTCGTCCTCATTTTGGAAGTCAAAAACATTTCCGGCACTCTCCATTTCGACCAAAAGTTCAATCAGCTCATCCGCACTACTTCTGATGGCCGTGAAGAAGGTTTCCCAGATCCATTCTCACAAGTCAGCCAGCAGCAAAAACGATTCCAAGACTGGCTTCACACCGAAAGATTCCCCCGCATCCCTATCGAAACTCTAATCATCATCGCCAACCCTGCTACAATTATCAAATCGAATTCCGGGTCCCACATTCATAAGCTCTGTCACGCTAACCGTCTCCATGAGAAAGTGCGCACCTTTGAAAACCGCTATAAACAAGATGTGCTGAACATTAAAGGCAGAAAAAAATTGCAAAGAACCATCATTAAAAATCTGCTGCCTGCAAGCATAGACATCACGAATCGGTATCATTTGGAGCGAAACGACATCCTCACCGGTGTGATCTGTCCATTCTGTTCCGCCCGCCCAATGGCACGAGTACATGGAAACTGGTCCTGCCCTCATTGCAGCACTACCTCAAAGGATGCACACCACCAGACTATTGAGGATTACTTCCTCCTCATCTCTCCGTTCATAACGAATAGGGAGTTCCGCCGCTTTACAGGCCTCCAATCCCGCTATGTGGCTAAACGGCTCCTTGCCCCTATCCCTTCATCTGGCACAAAGAAAACCACCGTCTATTCGCCGGAGCACTGACAATCCCTTTTGCTTTTATAAGGCAATCTAGTAAAATGGACAAAGGAGTTCTATTTCGAAGGAGATTTATATGCAGAAGAGAGTAGACATACAAGGCATCCCATTTTACTCCACAACAATGAAGGAATTCGTTCATCAGGAATTGAAGGAGCGCATTGATGAGGAAAAGCAAACCTTTATCGTGACGGCCAATCCAGAGATTGTGGAATATGCACGCGTCCATGAAGATTATCGGCAGATGATTTTACAGGCTGACTATATCGTGCCTGATGGCGTCGGCATCATCATTGCCTCTAAAATAATGAACAACCCGCTCAAGGAACGCGTGACCGGTTTCGATATGATGCATGAATTTTTCAAAATGGAAACAAAGCGACCTTTACGCGTCTATATGCTCGGTGCTGAAGAGGAGGTCATCGTCGCTGCAGCAAAGAAAGTGAAGAAGATGTATCCTCACATCGAGCTAGTTGGATACCATAATGGATTCTTTAATCGTGAGGATGAGGAGCTGGCGGCAGGGATTGCCGCACTTCGGCCGGATGTTATCCTGCTCGGGATGGGATTCCCGCGTCAGGAAAGGTGGATCA
>CAJGCH010000388.1 GCA_904501845.1 uncultured Bacillaceae bacterium
AAACAAACATCAAGATTGAAAAATTAATGGCAGAGGATATTGAGATAACAGAAGATGAAGTGGAATCCTATTATGAGGAGAACAAAAGTAATTTTGACACACCTGAATCCATTGAAGTAAGTCATATCTTGGTTGAAGATAAAGAAACGGCTCAAGAAATACTGGATAAGCTGAAAGCTGGAGAAGATTTTTCCAAGTTAGCTAAAGAATATTCCACTGATACAGCTACAGCAGAAAAAGGCGGAGAATTAGGCTTTATCACATCCGGGGAGATGGTTGAAGAATTCGAAAAAGCTGCCTTTGCCCTTAAAGTCGGTGAGATCAGTGATATTGTCAAAACAGATTATGGCTACCACATCATTAAAGCAACTGACTATAAAGAAGCAAAAGAATCCACTTATGAAGACTCTAAAGAAATGGCAAAAGAAGCTGCATTAGCTGAGAAGATTTCTTCTGAATACAGCACATGGGTTCAAGAATTAAAAACAAAGTACGATATTAAAACCAATCTATAAGATGGTGACAGAAAGCTGGAATGAAACGCCTTGCAATCAGGCGCTTCATCCAGCTTTTTTTATAAGGTAAAAAGTATGAAGTTTTTGATAATTCCACTCCAAATGTATATATTTGTATTATAACTGTTTAAAAATATAGGGGTAGCAATCGATGGGAGAGAGAAGGATGGAATTATTCGAAGCGATTAAAACAAGGAGAAGCATCGGCAAGGTGAAGGAAGATCCTGTTCCGAAAGAGTTACTTCTGCAAATCCTTGAAGCGGGGACATGGGCACCATGCCATCATCGTACAGAGCCATGGCGCTTTACCGTTTTAGAGGGCGATGGCCGCGACAAGCTGCGGGATGCACTGGTTGCCTCTCTTAAATCAAGCATGGATGACCCGGAGACAGAAGAAAATAAGCTAAGGCTTGAGAAAATAAGCAAGCAGCCTTACCGTGCACCTGTCATCATCGTGACATCCGTTGAGCCGGTCGAGAATGATAAAGTCATCTTGGACGAAGAGTTTGCCGCCGGGCATGCAGCTGTCCAAAATATGCTGCTTGCCGCACACGCTCTTGGGCTTGGAGCAGTATGGAGAACGGGCAAGCCGCTTTATACAAGAACCATGTGCGAAGCTTTTGGTTTAAGTGAAAAAGGTGCCGTGACTGGATTTATCTATATCGGTTACCCGGATATGACTCCAGCTCCTGCAAAGAGAAAATCAGTTGATGAAGTAACTGAATGGTATAGTTAAGTGCAATAAAACCTGGTCCCTGTTTAAGAATGGGAGCAGGTTTTTTGTTTTTTGGTAAAATCATGGACATAAAATGCATTAATCTGATAAACTTAGTATGAAATAAAAGGGGGGTCATTATGACTGAAAGCTACTTAATTTTACACGGACTTGGCGGAAGCGGGCCGACACATTGGCAAACTTGGCTCTATCATGAATTAGTCAAAGCAGGTAAGACGGCATATTATCCGACCCTGCCTCAATATGACCAGCCTCAATTATCAGAATGGCTCAAGGAACTTGACAGGACATTCCAGAATATTAACATAGATGAAAAACTAACCGTCATCGCCCATAGTCTCGGTTGTATCCTTTGGCTTCAGTACATTAAAAAAGGACTCCCGGAAATGGTCGAGCGTGTTCTTCTCGTCGCTCCTCCATCTCCCTATCATGAACATGAATATATTCAGGCGTTTTTCCCGTTGGACATTAAGGGTATAGGAAAAAACAAGCCTTTCATCCATACCTTGCAGATCCAATCGACCAATGATCCATATTGTTCGATGGAGGATAGCCAATATTTCAAACATCTTGGTCTATCACAGAAGGTCATGTTAAACAAGGGCCATCTCAATGTGGAGTCTGGTTTTGGCCCATGGCCGTGGATACTGGATTATTGTCTGGAAAATCAGGAAGCGAACCTGATGAAGGAAGGCTAATAAAGACATATGAACAGGAGCTGAGCATGTGAAAGTATTAGTTGTAGGAGCAAATGGACAAATCGGTCAAAAAATCGTTAAATATATGCAGGATTCAGAGGAGCATTCTCCCGTTGCGATGGTGAGGAAGAGTGAGCAAAAAGAGAAATTGGAAAAAGAAGGCGTTGAAGCTGTGCTGGCCAATCTGGAAGACAGTGTGGACGATCTAGCCGAGGCTCTTTCCGGTGTGGACGGCGTTATCTTTACGGCAGGCTCTGGCGGCAGTACCGGTGCGGATAAAACCTTGCTGATTGATTTGGATGGTGCCATTAAAATGATGGAAGCATCAGAGCAAGCGGGGGTTGACCGATTCGTACTCATCAGCGCAATTGGTGCGGATAAGCGGGAGAATTGGAGCGAGGAAATCAAATCTTATTATGTAGCGAAGTATTATGCTGACAAAGCACTCGA
>CAJGCH010000389.1 GCA_904501845.1 uncultured Bacillaceae bacterium
ATAGATCCCTCGCCTCTATCCTTGATTTGGGTAATCACGTACTCGACGGCATCCTCAAAATAATTATCTGAAGCTTCAACAGGCGCATTGCCATGTCCAGGTAAATCAAGCAGAATGAGTTGATAACGATCCTTAAAATAGGATATCTGATTAGCGAAATGTGTTTCTGATGTCCCCATGAAGCCATGTAAGAAATAAATATTCTTCATTGCAATCTCCCCCTTGTTCTGTATAGATTAAGTTTAACAAATTTTTCTAAACAGCAGGCTGTTAAACTTCTTTGATACCCAGCTAATATAAATTGTTATTTAGATATACCCATCTGTAAAAATATGTTATAATTTTCTAATCAAATAAATAAGAAAGGAATCATGCAGATGGAAAGAGAACTATTAGAGAGTAAAATTGAGTTAAAGCGCGCTGAACTCGTGCATATTGCCTCGAAGTATGGATTGTCCTCCACAAATACAATCCAGTACAGCCAAGAGCTTGATAACCTTTTGAATGAATACACTCCTCTCCAATTCCACGAACACAAGAAGGTTGCTTATAATTAAGCGATTTTTCTCACCTGAAGGCTCAACGGTCTCAATTCCCACACCATTTCAACCAAGTATACAAAACAAAAAAGATCACAACCGCTGCCAGAGGACAGTCGAATTGTGATCTTTTTACGTTTTCAGCTTACCTCATGCGCAATCTGCTCACCCAGCCCATTCTGAAGGAGATACATTTTATAGTAGAGACCCTTTTGGGCCAGTAACTCCTGATGTGTTCCCCGCTCCACGATTTCCCCTTTATGAAGCACAAGAATCAGCTCGGCATCTTGAATGGTGGAGAGGCGATGAGCGATGGCTATCGTCGTTCTGCCTTCTCTCATTTTCGCCAAGCCTGCTTGAATCGCTTCCTCTGTCTCTGTATCGATATTGGCGGTCGCTTCATCAAGGACCAGGATTTTCGGATTCCTCACAATCGTTCTCGCAAAACCGATTAATTGGCGCTGTCCGCTTGAGAAGGTTGCACCGCGCTCAACGACCAGATCCTCATATTTATGAGGGAGGCGCTCAATGAAGGTATCTGCCTGGACAAACCGGGCTGCCTCCACAATGTCCCTATCACTAATAGCCATGCTATGCAGACGGACATTATCATTCACGGTCCCGTAGAAAAGAAAGGCATCCTGCAAAACGAGCCCCATCTTCTCACGCAGCTCCTTTACTGGATACTCCTTAATGGAAACCCCGTCAATCAGGATATCTCCCCGTTCAAACTCATAAAACCGCATTAAGAGATTAATAATCGAGCTCTTTCCGCTCCCTGTATGGCCGACTAAAGCGACGGTCTCTCCTGCCTTTGCCTCAAAGGATATATTTTTTAGAACATCACGCTTACCGTCATAGGAGAAGCTGACATCACGGAATTCGATTCTTCCTTCCTTAATGTGTGTTTCCCTCTCCCTTTCTGGCTGCGGCGCTATCTCCTCCTCATCCATGACGGCGAAGACGCGGGAGGCTGAGACAATCGCTTGCTGATAAATCGAGAGCCGCTGCATCACGTCATTGACCGGTTCAAAGAAACGGTCTATGTAATTGACAAAGGCATACAACACCCCGATTTCAATCGGTGAATTCATCGATGTGATGCCAAAAAAGGACAGAATCATCACAAGCGCAAAGGTGTACACCAAATCAATCGCGGGCCGCAATAATAAACCGTCCACCTTGATGTTTCGCATCCCGGCCATGTAATGCTTTTCGTTGATTTCCTCAAACTCCGCCCGCAGCCTCTTCTCCTGACGGAAGACCTGGATGATAGACATCCCCTGCAAGGATTCATTCAGGTTCGCATTCAGCTGGCTCAGCCGCTCCCGCAAATCCTGATAAAAGCGGCTGCTCAATCTCCTGTACAGGCTCATCAACCCATAGAGGATGGGCAGGATGAGCAAGCAAAACATCGCGAGCTTCACATTCAGGATGAACATCGCGATGATGGTGCCAATAATGAAGAACCCGCTTGAGATGAAGGAGGAGATTACCCCGACGAACATCTCCTTGATTGCCTCCGTATCGTTGGTGATGCGCGAGACAATCGCACCGGCAGGCGTCCGGTCAAAATAGCGCATCCCAAGCTGATGCACCTTTGAAAACACATCAACCCGGATTTGCTGAATAATGGCCAGCGCGATTTTATGGAAGCTGAATAATTGAAAATATTGAAGGACGACCTTTGCTGCGATCAAGAATAGATACATCCCTCCAAGCCATAGAACCGGCGTTACCATTATATCGCCTGCTGTCAAATAATCATCAATGAAAATCTTCACCAAGACCGGGCCGGTGATATCGGCAGCAGTCGCCAGAAATAATAATAAGAACGCAATCGATAATTCTTTCTTATG
>CAJGCH010000390.1 GCA_904501845.1 uncultured Bacillaceae bacterium
AGCGAGTCCATTCTGCCGAAAATAGCTTTCACGTCCATATGAGGTGCAAGAGTATAAAAACACACCCCTAAATCGTTAGTCTAACAATTTAGGGGCAGTTCAGACCCTTAATGGATTTTGTCTACAGTTGGGCCCTTTCTAAGAAGGGGCTCTTTTGTTTGGGATAAAATCTCAAAATTTGAAACTTTTTAAAAATTCACCCGTAAAATAAGGTAAGATTATAAAGAGGGAGGATGATGGGATGTTTGAACTTTTCAAGCGAATGAAGACAATCGTCAATTCAGAGCTATATGCCTTGATTGAGAAGGCGGAAGACCCAATAAAAATGGCCGATCAATATTTAAGGGAAATGAAAGCGGAAATTGATGAGGCGGAAAGAACAACCGCCAAAGTGATGGCTGAAGAGAAATTAGCCAAGAGAAAGGTAGAAGATCTGAAGGCGTTAATCGAGAAGCGAAATACGCAAGCTCTTGAAGCCTTGAAGGAAGGAAAGGAAGAGCTTGCCAAACAAGCAATCCACAATAAGCTCGAGCTCGGGACTGAGCTAGCCGCAATGCAAAATCTTCTGAATCAGGCTTCGCAAAATGTACAAATGCTTCAAGGAAAGCTTCGCGAAATGTCTGCTGATTACCGTGAACTGCTCATTAAACGGGATTCATTGAAAACAAGAGCGTTGGCCGCGAAGGCACAATCGGCGATTAACCGTTCTCTCCAAACAGATACACGTTCACCGGCAAAAGAGGGATTCTCGCGAATGGAAGAGAAGGTCATTGAATATGAAGCCTTAGCTGAGGTAAGTGAAGAATTGAAAAACAGCCAAGTGGATATCGACCGTGAATTTAAAAAAATGGAATCTGACCGGTTAGTCGAAGCAGAAATGAAGGCTTTGCGCGATACTTTGACATAAGCTTTCAATGTAGTACTGAATCGGATGAGAGGTGGAGTCAATGGTAAACACACTGCAGGATTTTTTCTTATACGGCGTCATCATTAGTACCGTTTTAACCTTTATATTAGTTCTCTTTAACGATTTATTTGACGGACTTTTATTGCCTCCATTTTTGAATCCTGTTCTTATTCTTTCGTTCTTTTCCATCTTGTGTGGCATCGGTTATTTATTCATGGCTTTTACTTCTTTGTCTCCACTCCTTGCCACACTTTTTTCTGCCATTATCTCATTTATTATCGTCGCATTCATTCATGTATTCATCCTAGTTCCTGTCTCAACCGCGCAAGAATCGCTGACCATCACGGAGGAGGATTTAAAGGGGCGGTTCGGCAAGGTGATTATCAGCGTGCCGGAGGACGGATTCGGAGAAGTACTGATTACAAGTAACAGCGGATCATTCTCGAAGCCGGCTGTAAGCTTCGACAAGGAAGCCATTCCAGCAGAAGCCGAGGTACTGATCATTGATGTGAAAAATGGGGTCTTATATGTGAGTCCATATGAAAAATCTAAATTAGGATAGGGGATTAAGTATGACATTAATTTATATAGGTATAGGAATCGTTGCTGTATTAATCTTGAGTTTTCTTGGTGTATTCATTACAAAATACAAAACAGCAGGTCCAGATGAAGCGCTGATTGTTACAGGAAGTTTTCTTGGCAGCAAAAATGTACATATTGATGAATCGGGGAACCGTATCAAGATTGTACGCGGCGGCGGTACGTTCGTTCTTCCCGTCTTCCAGCAATCTGAGCCTATAAGTTTATTATCCAGCAAGCTTGAAGTATCTACGCCGGAAGTATATACCGAACAAGGCGTTCCCGTCATGGCTGATGGAGTATCCATTATTAAAATCGGCAACACCATCTCAGAGATTGCCACTGCGGCGGAACAATTTCTCGGCAAAAAGAAAGAGGACAGGGAACTTGAAGCAAGGGAAGTGCTTGAAGGGCATTTGCGCTCAATCCTCGGTTCGATGACGGTTGAAGAGATTTATAAGAATCGTGAGAAGTTCTCTCAGGAAGTGCAGCGAGTCGCCTCACAGGATCTTGCAAAGATGGGGCTCGTCATTGTCTCCTTCACCATTAAAGATGTGCGTGATAAGAATGGGTATTTGGAATCGCTCGGAAAGCCCCGGATTGCACAAGTAAAGAGAGATGCAGATATCGCAACTGCTGAAGCGGATAAGGAAACGCGAATCAAAAGAGCTGAAGCCGCTAAGGAAGCGACAAAGGCTGAACTAGAAAGAGCAACAGAAATAGCGGAGGCAGAAAAACTCAATCAATTGAAGATTGCGGAATTCCGCCGCGAGCAAGATAGCGCCAAAGCAAAGGCTGACCAGGCTTACGACCTGGAAACTGCCCGCTCAAAGCAGGAAGTAACAGAGCAGCAGATGCAAATCAAAATTATTGAACGCCAAAAGCAAATTGA
>CAJGCH010000391.1 GCA_904501845.1 uncultured Bacillaceae bacterium
GTGTCTTTCTGCTGACGATATGTAAACGCACGGCTATTAATGGGCTGTTTTTTGAATCGAGAAATTTATGGGGTTTGGCGACTCGAATTAATTTATCACCGATATAGTGCCTTGCTCCCCTTATTGCAGCGAGCTGTAAATCCTTCCCGTAAGCATTGTCTATTTCTCGGTCTCGTGCTTCTATCTGGCTCCGGATGTCATCTGCATTCAGCAAATGCTCACCGGACAGCTCATTCATGCCTGTAACAAGCTCCTCTAACGTGTTTTTGATTATGAAATCCTCTCCATGATCCAAAAAAGACTGTATAGGACCAGGAGGACCAGGTAATATTCGTTTCATGATTTTAGAGATTGATTTCCCCGTCAAATCAGGATTTTGCTCGGAGCCGGATAAGGCAAATTCCTTCTCAATGATGCTTTGTGTCAGAATAAACCAAGAATAATCATAGCCGGAAGATTGGATAAGCTCCAGGGTACCGAGCGTATCAAATCCTGGCATGGCCGGCACCGGAAAGCGCTTTCCTTTTGCGTCAAACCACAACGAAGAAGGACCAGGGAGTATACGGATTCCATGATTATCCCAAACGGAATCCCAATTTTGAATTCCCTCTGTATAATGCCACATGCGGTCTCTGTTCACGATTCTGCCGCCTGCACGCTCTGCTATGGAAAGCATTCTCCCGTCCACATGCGCCGGTACGCCGGAAATCATCCTTTTGGGCGGAGGGCCTAGCCTTTTGGGCCAATTTTGGCGCACTAGCTCAAGATTCCCGCCTATCCCTCCGCTTGAGATAAGAATGGCCTGACCACCATACTCGAATTCGCCTATCATCTTGCGGTTGCTTCTCTCTCCCCTTGTGGATGTAGATGGTGCCAATATGGTTCCTCTGACTCCGCTTACCCTGCCCTCTTTCATGATCAAATGATCCGCCCGGTGTCTTGGTTTATAGTCAATTAAACCATGATTCATGAATTCTCGCACCTGCCGCTCAAATGGCGCTACAATGGCTGGTCCAGTTCCCCAGACGATATGAAAGCGCGGTACCGTATTACCATGCCCGCTCGCTAAATGGCCCCCTCTTTCCGCCCACCCGACAATCGGAAAGAAACGAACGCCTAATCCGTGGAGCCACTGACGCTTCTCTCCTGCTGCAAACTCAACATAGGCCTTTGCCCATTTTCTTCCCCATTCATCCTCCCCGCTGTCATAACCGGCAGAACCGAGCCAGTCCTGCCAGGCGAGCTCTTTAGAGTCATGGATGCCAAGCCTGCGCTGTTCAGGTGAATCAACTAAAAAGAGACCGCCAAATGACCACCAGGCTTGTCCGCCTATATTTGTCTCTGGTTCCTGATCTAGAAGCAATACCTTTTTTCCTGCATTTGCTGCTTCGCTTGCCGCGACCAAACCGGCAAGTCCCGCTCCAATGATCACGACATCATAATTCATCTCTAAAAGCCCAGCCTCTCCGCGTCTCTATGTATATGTTCATTACGCTGTATTGATATTAGTATAGCTATATGGTTATATAGGGTCAATCCGTAATTTGAATAATTAGAATATTCCACATACAATTAAATACCATTTAACTTAACCCAGGCAAAATAGCTTGATGCCGTGTATAGAAGGTTCCATATCGATACAGCACCTTCACTTGCAATTCTCTCTCCTCCATACAGAAATGATAAATCGTATTGGTAGGTTTACGCTCTTTTTTGTAGTCAATTCCTAAATATGTCGCAATATTTTCAATGTATAGCTCAAGCTCGATTCTCAAGATCATATTTGGTTTATTATTTGAACTATTTAAAGCTGATTGATGTTTTTTATATCGTTCTATACTGGTCAACAGCTCCCTTTCTTTTTGTGAATACGTCAAATTATTAATAGTCCTTCCTCCTTTCATCTTTCTTAGACCAACCAAAAAAGTCAGAAAAGGAGCATAAAAACATCCTTCTCTGACTTATGATTGGTTCTATGCCCACTCATTGCTATCAGATTTCATTATTTAGCTTTAACTTAATTTACCATAAAATAGGCATTATTTCAATGAGTTAAGAATTTTCCCAATATTCGTGTCTACTTACGCTTCCAGTACTAATATGATATAACTGGAATCCTCTTTAAAATTCCAAAAAGTGAATTCATCGATTACCTTTCTGTTTAGATGACCTTCGAAATGCTTCCTCCGCTCCTGCAATAGTCTCTTTTCGAGATTACGTTTGGCAATCATAAGATTGTCCGTGAAACCAAGGTTAATGAATTCCTTCTCAATATGAATCAATATACCTTTTCTGACTAGAATCAGCTGCCTTTTGTTCAGCATGCGAGAATAGATTAACTCCGGCTCCTTTTGGGAAATTCTGCTGACCGTA
>CAJGCH010000392.1 GCA_904501845.1 uncultured Bacillaceae bacterium
ATATAAGTTCAGCAATATTTGTGGAATCGATTCCACACTTAGTAAAATAAAAGTGCAACCAATTTATGAAATCGATTACACAACCATTATATACTGTCTCTTTGTAAAAATCTATGCTCAACCTTCCTTTTTATGGATTTTCTCTCGCTGTCATCCAGCATCTTCAATATGAGACTAGCAGCTTCTTTTCCCGCTTCTTCAATCATAAAGTCAATCGTCGATAAGGAAGGCGTGATGAACTGGGATAATTCTGAAGCTCCCATCCCCACAACAGCAAAATCGCCAGGTATGCTCAACCCCAATTCCTTTAGATGCTGTATGGCGCCAATGGCCAATCTATCCGTTACAGCAACAACGGCTGTCGGCCTTTGCCCAGACACCTCCATAATCTCCTTCATACACGTTCTCCCAGATTCCATGTCAAAGATACCCGTTCTGACCCATCTTTCCTCTACTGGTAAACCGCTCTCCTTCATTGCGTCCAGATAGCCCCTCTTCCGCAGCCCGCCGACGGCCGGGTCTGACTCACTGACTCCAATGAAGGCGATCTCTCTATGCCCCTTTTTGATAAGTGCTTGGACAGAGTCCCTGGCTGCCCGATAATCATCAAATACGACATGTGAGAAGCCCGGCATATGCTGGCCAACTGCAACAAACGGGATGGTCAGGTGGCGAATCTCCTCCATGAGCT
Organism: uncultured Bacillaceae bacterium; assembly: GCA_904501845.1. GTDB lineage: Bacteria > Bacillota > Bacilli > Bacillales > Pradoshiaceae > Pradoshia. The sequence continues at coordinate 692 of CAJGCH010000392.1, forward strand.
CTGGCTCCGTATTTGTTGCCGACAGTATAATCCCATCAACATGACGGCTTTTCAACAGCCGCAGATTCTCTATTTCCTTTTCTGGTGTCAAATTCGTATTGGCTAGAAGAATTTGATAACCCGATTCACTCAATATCTCATCTATTCCCTTTACAAGCCGGCTGGAGGTCTCGGTGCTGATTTTTGGCAGGATCACCCCAATGACCTTTGTCTTCTTCGTTCGCAAAGATTTAGCATGCTGGCTTGGGACATAACCGGTCTCTTCGATAACCTTCAAGACCGCGCTTCTGGACTTTTCGCTGACATATCCTGAATTATTCAAGACCCGCGACACTGTCGTCCTCGAAACATTTGCCCTCTGTGCTATTTCCTTTATTGTTAGCATGAAACCGTTCCTCCCTCTAATCTACTACCATTTTACACAAATCACCCAAAAAGACATACACTTCAGTCAGTCTTCACAGCCTCTATCATTTGGTAAATACTTAAAATTGTTTTACAATACAACAAAGACAACACAATGGAATCGATTCCTTTATTACACATACAAAGGTGGTAATCTATATGTTTAAAGGCCTGTTCAAAAAGAAGCAGCCAAATGACCAAGACCCTATGCTTGTACCGTTAAAGGGGAAAGTCGTCAATCTTGAAGCTGTACCAGATCCTGTATTTGCCGAGAAGATGATGGGTGATGGGTTTGCGATTGACCCTGCAGATGGAACCATAGTCTCTCCCATTGATGGCGAGGTCATCACCATCTTCCCGACCAAGCATGCCATCAGCTTGAAGAGCAAACAAGGAAGGGAAATTCTGATTCATGTCGGGCTTGAGACTGTCCAATTGAACGGGGATGGATTCACTCCGCTTGTCATGGACGGGCAAAAAATCAAGAAGGGCCAAGAGCTGCTTAAGGTAGATTTTGATGCCATTAAGGAAAAGGTCCCTTCTATCTTGACTCCTGTCGTGTTTACGAATCTAGGCGAAAATGAAAAGGTCATTGTGGAAGGACAGGAGATTTTCATTAGATAAAAAATTAGGGAGCTGCCCTATAAATCAATGAAAAATGACTTTGAGGGCAGGCTCCTTTTGAATTTTTCGCGCCCTGTTAAACAGGACTATTCTCAAAATAAATGGAAAAATAATACGAAAACCAGTTTTCGATAAAATTGTTGCCACAACCATAATCAAAAGGACTTTTTATAAATACACCAATCCGACTTTTATCCCTTACGACAATCATCAACCATCATGATATTTGATATTCAAGAATTGATTCCAGAAAACATGGTTCTCACGTCATTGACGAGATAATCGAAAATGGGATGATTCCCTCTTTCTCCAACACTACCAAGGAGGAGACCGCAGCTCTTATCACCCGTAAATCATAGCCAAAGTGATGTTATACGCGTACTCCCTGAAAGTCCTTTCCTGTTAAAATATTGCCTCATGGCGGAATCAAACCTGCCTGCAATCTGACTTACCGCCCTGCAGAAACCTTTTCCATAAACCATAAAACAGGTGGAGAAAACTAAATTGTTTTCTCCACCTGTTTTATTTATTAGTGACTTATGGGATAACCTCTTCAAAATCTACCTGGACCTTACTTCCCCTCTTCCTCCGGATAAACAAGACCCCACTCTCTCCGAATCTCGGTCATGATATC
>CAJGCH010000393.1 GCA_904501845.1 uncultured Bacillaceae bacterium
AAAACAAAGCCTAATGGAATATCCATTTTCAAGTTTCCTATTTCAACATTCACTAACGTCAATCTTGCAGCTTCAGAAATATATTGAGATTGCCTTGAGACCGGATCAATATAATACATTTGGATAAAGAAGCTGATGACATATTGAGCAATATAATTCAACATAATCGTCGATACGACTTCATTGATGTTGAATTTATATTTTAGCCACCCTACTAATCCACCCATTAGCCCACCGACGACTATACCAATCAGTAAAACAAGCGGCTTTGCGATCATCGCATCCAAGCCACTGTAGCCAACAATAATCGTCGCAAAAAAACCAGAGACGAGCATTTGGCCGGCAACCCCGATATTAAATAGACCCGCTCTAAAAGCGACAGCAACTGCCAAGCTGGCAAACAAAAGCGGCGTCATCGCATTCAGCATACTCATGAAATCAGTCAGCATGCTTTTATAGCCAGCATAAGATGGCTTTGGCAAGATTCCTGCTCCTTGGAATAAGTTATAGAACGCCTCCAAGGGATTTTTACCGATTAAAAGGATAACAATAGCCGCTGCAATAAAACTCATGATTATGGCGACTAATGGAATGGAGATTGATTGCCATTTCTCCTTACTCATTAGCTGAATAAGACGATTACGCAAGTTTTTATTCTTATTATCTTTACTCATGCTTTGCCCCCATCATATATTCACCGACTTCATTGGTCGTTAATGACTCCCTGCTAGCAATCTTTTGAAGCTGGCCATTATAGATAACTCCTATGGTATCCGCCACATTCATGATTTCATCAAGCTCCAATGAAATGAGGAGAATCGCTTTTCCCCGATCACGTTCTTGAATAATCATCTTATGGATATTTTCAATGGCACCAATATCTACACCCCTTGTTGGCTGAACAAAAATCATGAGGGGCGATTGCAATTCAATTTCTCGGGCGATGATAGCTTTTTGCTGATTACCGCCGCTCATCGAACGAACTTGCGTTTTAACGCCTTGTCCGCTTCTAATATCATATTTATCGATCAGCCTGCTTCCAGATTGCTCAAACTCTTCTTTATTGAGGATTCCCTTACTAGAAAAAGGCTCCCTATAATACTGCTTTAATGCTAAATTAGTAGCCAAATCAAAATCTAAAAACAGTCCATAGCTATGCCTGTCTTCAGGTATATACGAAATTCCTGCTTCTGTTCTGTTTCTGATTGTTTCATTTGTAATATCCTTGCCGCCAAGAAAGATGTTTCCGCCGCTGACCTTTGTCAATCCAGCTATCGCATCTGCTATTTCAACCTGTCCATTATCTGCAACTCCGGCAATGGCGAATATTTCCCCGCTGCGAATGGTAAAGGATACATCTTTAACCACTTCAAATCCATCTTCATTTTTAACGGTTAAATGCTCTACCTTCAATACTTCCTCTTTAAACTCAGCAGGCACTTTCTCAGCTTCAAAGCTTACCTCTCTGCCAACCATTAATTGAGCCATATGATTAACCGATGTCGTCTTTACATCCAGTACATCCACTAATCTTCCTTTGTTCAATACGGCACATCGATCAGCTACTTTCTTGATTTCTTCCAACTTATGCGTAATCAAGATGATGGTTTTTCCGCCGTCTCGCAGACCTTTGATAATACCCAGCAAGAATTCAATTTCTTGTGGCGTTAAGACTGCGGTCGGTTCATCAAAAATAAGAATATCTGCTTCACGATAAAGCACCTTTAGAATTTCCACCCGCTGCTGCATGGAAACGTTCAAATCGGCTATTTTTTTCGTTGGATCCACTTCTAAGCCAAAACTTTTGGACAGTTCCTCAATTTTACGATTGGCATTTCGAATATCCACGTAAGGAAAGAGACCGGCAAATTTCCGGATTGGCTCAACTCCTAGAATAATATTCTCTGTAATCGTATAATCAGAGACCAATTTAAAATGCTGGTGGACCATTCCTATGTTAAGCTTCGCCGCATGGTTAGGTGAACTGATATTCACTTTCTCACCCCGGATATAAATTTCCCCCTCATCCGGTTCATACATGCCGCCCAGCATACTCATCAATGTTGATTTACCCGCACCATTCTCTCCAAGTAAGGCGAAAATTTCTCCCTTTTTTATGCTGATGGATACATCATCATTCGCTACTATTCCAGGAAAGCGTTTGGTTATATGTTTCATCTCTACAATATAATCAGACATCTTTCTTCTCCTTTATCACAACAATTAGAAAGGAAAAAATTAGAAGTCCATCATCTCCCTGATCCGCAAAAAATCAGGAAGTGATAAACTTCTAATGATTCATTCCATTATGTGTTTCTATTGAATGTTACAGCCCTG
>CAJGCH010000394.1 GCA_904501845.1 uncultured Bacillaceae bacterium
AAATGATGTGGAACAATGTATACTATTCCCTCGGCCTCGCAGTCTTTTTCCTTGTGACTAACTTCATCAACAAGCCCACAGCCTTGCTCTTTGCTCTTGATCTTACGGAGATGCAGGGCTATGACCGGCAAATGTTAAAGGAGAGTTATTATCAGCCGAAGATATTATTCGTGTTTAAGCTAATCACCTATGGTTTTGTTATCCAAAGCCTTTTGAAAGCTGGCATTGATGCGTGGCTAATCCTCCAGCATGGAGTCGATGCCTACGACAAATCTATCATAACGAAGAGAGTGATCAGCACAAGTATCGGTCTAATTTGCCTGTACGGATTTGTTCATATAAACAAAATGCTCAAGAACCAGCAGGAGTCAGAACCTGTTACACCCAATTAAGCAAGATTATTTATTACTAACATAAAATGATATTATCTAGAAAGGGATACAAAATGAATTTTGAAAATATTATAGTGCGGAAAATGACAGCGACTTTTTTCACGACAATGATGACCTCTATGATTTTAGCGTTTTGGTATATGTCTGCTGCAACAAATGAAGAGCCTTCCTATCAACGCGGGGAAAGCTTTTTAGGCTGGACATTCCTCTACACTCTGTATGTGGGTGCGGTTGTACTGGTATATGGGAATCTGGTGTCTGGCGTTATCGAATACGGGCAAAAGAAAGGGTTTATTAAGCATAATTGGCTCTATGTTTTATGTCATGGTTTGTTCGGTTTATTATTTGGTTTTCTTTTTAAGGAATCGGGATTAGCAGTCACTGGGATGGCGGTGGCTGTCTTATATGCTCTAATTGATCGATGGATGTGTGCGAGAGAGAATGATTCAGTGAGTATAAAGCTGCTTTTTCTTTCCCCAATCTTGGCAGGGGGATTACTGTGGGGCTATTTTCAGATTGTATCAGAACCTATGCCGCCTTTTACAGCGGTAGAAGCTATTGAATTTGCCGCAGGTGGAGATGATTCGGTTGTTGCTGCTTTTACGAAAAAGGCTAGCATATGGAAAGGTAGGATTGGCGGATATCGTGTTGAGCGTGAAACATCTGCAAGAGAAATCGGTAGAGAAAAATATATCATTACGTTTACGGAGAGATGGGACAAAGGGCTTGAAAAGGGTTCGTGGATTTGGACCTATGAAGTGGAACGTGATTCAGTATCCGCTAAGAGCGGCAAGGGAACAGCCCCGCCATACGCAAACTAAATAAGGACGTGCTCGGCCGCTTTCTATCTGGAAACGGCTGTTTTTTATTAAAAATTAAAACCAAACAGGCAAGTGTCTCGTCAATATATGTGAGGGAGGGGAAATGGTGGAGGAACTAACAATCGAGCGGATTGCCGGAGAAGATAGGGAGGTGCTCATTGATGAACTGATGCATCAATATGGGCAGGAGATTCTGCAACTGGCATACTCCTATGTCAATAACCGCGAACTCGCTGAGGATCTCACACAGGAGATTTTCGTGAAATGCTATAAAGCACTGCATACATATAAAGGAAAAGCAAAGGTGAGGACATGGCTGTGGCGAATCGCCATCAATCATTGTAAGGATTATTTGAAAAGCTGGTACAACAATCATGTCATTCCAACAAGTGATGAAATGCTCTATTCACATGAAAGCCAGCAAAGCACAGAGCATACCGTCATTCAGCAAGATGAGGATGCCCGCTTGGCGCAGGCAGTTATGCACCTGCCCGTTAATTATCGGGAAGTAATTTATCTTCATTATTTTGAAGACAGGCCCATAAGGGATATTGCAGAGGTCCTTTCTTTGAAGGAGAATACAGTGAAGACAAGGATGCGCCGCGGGAAAGCAATCCTAAAGAAAAGTTTAGGAGGGATCAGTGAATGGAGAAACGGCTGAGGGGACTTAAGAAGGCGATGGAAAATACATATATGCAAGAGCTTGAGTTCACAAGCATGATGAAGAAAAGCATTCATGAATCTATCGTGAAAGAAGCGATTAGCGAACAGGATGTCCTCACTAGTCTGCTTGAGCTGCTTGCCAAGGAACGAACAGGCTTTGAATTGACTGGGCTGTTGCAGGCAAGAGGCATACGAAAATATGAAGAAGATGAAGGCTCTTTATATACCCTTCTGCATGAACAGGAGCACAGAGGCATTATTGCATCGTCATGGAGTCCGGTGGGGGAAAAATATTATCATCTGACAGATAAGGGGAGACGTGTTCTTGAAAAAACTAGTAAACGGGCGTCGAGTATCCGCTTTTCCTTCAGAGAACAGTCAGAGGGGTGAGCAAAATGAAGAATAAGGAACGCTTCTTAGCTGTTGTTACCAGGCAAATACGTTCAAAGGAAGCG
>CAJGCH010000395.1 GCA_904501845.1 uncultured Bacillaceae bacterium
CCCGAGTCGCCGTGAGGCCGGATGATTTAGGCGCGATTGTCATCAAAGCATTGCTTGAGAGAAACCAGGCCGTTCCTGCTTCAGCCATCGAGGAAGTGGTTCTTGGCAATGCCAATCAGGCAGGGGAGGATAACCGGAATGTTGCGCGCATGTCCGCCTTGCTTGCGGGTCTGCCTGTAGAAGCAGCAGGAACGACCATCAATCGGCTTTGCGGCTCAGGGCTTGACGCGGTTATCTATGGGACCAGAGCCATTGCGGTGGGAGAAGGGGATATATTCATTGTCGGCGGAACGGAAAGCATGACACGTGCTCCATATGTCATGGCGAAGCCGGAACAGGAATTTCCGCGCGGCTCAATGGAGCTTCTTGATACGACGATTGGATGGAGGTTCACGAATCAGAAGCTCGAAGAAATGTATGGGGCAGAAACGATGCCCAAAACAGCCGAAAACGTGGCTCGGCGTTTTGGGCTATCCCGCGAAGAACAGGACCAATTTGCGTTTCTAAGCCAAGCAAAGGCTCAACAGGCAATCGAGCGTAACCGCTTTGCAGATGAAATCATCCCGGTTGAGATTCAAGACCGCAAAGGAAATAAGATGGTCATAGATCAAGATGAACATCCTCGCGCTGATACGACGGTTGAGAAGCTGGGCCGCTTGAATCCAATCTTTCCAGGGGGAACCGTGACCGCCGGGAATGCTTCCGGGGTGAATGACGGTGCGTCAGCTCTCTTGATCATGAGTGCGGAGAAAGCGAAAGAGCTCGGCGTCAAGCCGATGGCGAAATATGTGACAAGCGCGACCTCAGGGGTAGAGCCATCAATCATGGGAATAGGACCAATCTATTCAACGAAAAAGGCGCTTAAGCGTGCGGGTCTGACAGCAGCAGATATCGATTTGGCGGAATTGAACGAGGCATTTGCATCCCAATCGCTTGAATGCATACGTCAATTAGAATTGAATCCAGATATCGTGAATGTGAACGGAGGAGCCATCGCACTTGGCCATCCATTAGGCGCGAGCGGAGCGCGGATTCTGACGACGTTGGTTCATGAAATGAAGAAAACAGACGCCCATTATGGACTGGCGACGATGTGTGTTGGGGTCGGTCAAGGTATCTCTGTCATTATTCAAAAGGAATCCTGAACACATGGATGTCTGAATTTACGGAAAGATACAACAAATGGTAAAATAGGACTGACTGGATGGAGAAAAGAAGGCGAGCCGCGGCTCCAACATTCAATAGTACTGACTTTTATGCAGGTAGAAAGAGTGATAACATGCCGGATAATACACAATCAATGATCTTTACGCTATATGGAGACTATATCCGCCATTATGGAAATAAAATATGGGTGGGCAGCCTGATTCAGCTTCTCGATGCCTTTGGTCATAATGAGCAGGCTGTAAGGGTAGCCATGTCCCGTATGTACAAAAATGGCTGGGTCCAATCAGAGCGAATTGGGAATAAAAGCTACTATTTCCTGACCAAACAAGGCATTAAACGAATTGATGAGGCAGGTAAACGGATATTCCGGGTAAAGCCGCATTCCTGGGACGGCAAATGGCGAATCCTCTTTTATTCCATTCCGGAGGAAAAACGGCATTTACGGGATGAGCTAAGGAAGGAATTGATTTGGAGCGGGTTCGGCAGCTTTACGAACAGCGTCTGGATTAGTCCGAACGATTTGGAGGAAGAAGTACAGCTGATCATCAGGAAATATGAGATTGAGGAATACGTGGATTTCTTTATCTCAGAATACTTAGGCCCGCATTCCTTCGAATCCATCGTCAAGCGGAGCTGGTCGTTGGAATTGACTGATGAGAAATATAAAAACTTCATCAAAAATTACAGTGAAAAATACATCATCCACCAGAATTTGCTCCAAAGAGGACAGTTGAGTGATGCGGAATGCTTTGTCGCCCGGACTTATTTGGTTCATGAATATCGGAAATCCCTATTCGTTGACCCGGGACTGCCGAAGGAATTACTCCCTGAAGTATGGTCCGGAAGCCCGGCGGCCATGCTCTTCAAGCAATACTATGAATTACTGGCCGAGCCTGCGAGCCGCTTCTTTGAGCATATATTCGAGAAGGATAATGAGCTCCGGAATAAGGATAAACAGTATGATGCTTACGCTCATCCATATATAAACAATTGATTCAGAGGGGTTCCTCCTTCGAATGGTCAAGGCTGTCAAAATGACGGCCTTTTCTTATGCAGATATAGTATGGGGAAGAAGGATTTTTCCATTTAATGAAGAATATCTAATCTAAAGGCAGGATTAGAGGAGATAAGATGACATTCAAGAGAA
>CAJGCH010000396.1 GCA_904501845.1 uncultured Bacillaceae bacterium
GAAGAAAAGAAGCAGACGAAGAAAAAAAGGTGGGAATCTTTTTATTAATTATTTTTTGATTTCTGCTCTTACAGTGTTCATCGGCTTTTTATTCGTTTCGATGACAATGGTGTTCTTTATCGCTGCCCAGTGGTGGACAGATAAGGTCGATGCACTTTCACGAAATGCTGACGATATCGTTGCCATATATGATTATATGAACGAAGAGGGCGAGTTCGATGAGCCTCTAGTTGTCAACACCCTTAAGATAATGTCAAGAGCTACTCAGTCGGAATATTTTGTTACAGATATTAACGGCGACGCCCTTTATTGCGGTGACTGTGAAAGCGGTTTATCCTCATACTGCAGCACCCATAAGGATATATTAGTCGGTGACGATATGCTCACCAGAACCTCAAAAGGTGGCTTCTCCGATTATATCACTGATGAGACCTTCGGTATAGGCAGATTTGTTGTTTCAAAGCCTGTATTGGATGAGAACGGTCAGGTCAAGTGCATAGTCTTTGCTGTGGAGGACGCTATTACAGGTCTTATTCCTTATGTTGCAGGTATCGCAAAGGCGTTCTCACTGGCTACACTTTTTGCTTTGGTGCTTTGCTTTATTGCAATTTTCTTTCTTGTACGAGGCGTTGCCAAGCCTCTTGGTGAAATGCAGGAGGCTACAGAGCATTTTGCCCGAGGTGACTTTGAATACAAGGCGAACGAAAACTACAGAAAGCGTAACTTCAGAGACTTTGCCAAGTCCCTTAATAAGATGGCATATGAGCTTAAAAAGGATGATGAGGCACAGAAGAGCTTTATTGCCAATGTATCCCACGAGCTTAAAACGCCTATGACCTCTATCGGTGGCTTTATCGACGGTATTCTTGACGGTACTATTCCGCCTGAGGAGGAGAAGAAATATCTCAGCATAGTTTCTACAGAGGTAAGAAGACTTGCCCGAATGGTAGTCTCAATGCTCAACATATCAAAAATTGAAGCAGGCGAAATCCAACTTGCCGAAACCAAATACGATATAGGTAAGCAGATATTTGAAACGCTGTTACTCTTCGAGCAGAAGATAGAAGAAAAGCATATTGATATTGAAGGCTTTGAAAATATGCACGGCGTAATAATCGAAGCAGACAGAGACCTGCTTCAGCAGGTAATATATAACCTGTTTGACAATGCTGTCAAGTTCACACCTGAAAACGGAAAGATTACAGTTTCAGCCGTAAACAACGGCGAGGGTACAAAAGTAACTATAAGAAACTCAGGTGCAGGTGTAAGCGAAGAGGAAATTGCACGAATTTTCGAGCGCTTCTATAAGGTAGACAAGTCAAGAAGCTTCGACACCAAGGGTGTAGGCCTCGGTCTTTATATTGTGAAAACTATTGTAAATATGCACGAGGGCGAGATTTCTGCCTCCAGCAAGCAGGGCTCATATACGGAATTTTCGTTTGAGATACCGTTTACAGAATAATAGCTGAAAAATTTTAACTTTTTTTAAGTAAAGGCGAGTAATCTGTTGTCATACTGATTAATACCTTATACTCAAGGTAACTTACAAAAGGAGTCAATTTTATGAACGACAATGAAAAAAACATCGGTGAAGATATAATCCCCGAAGAAAATATGCCTGAAGCCGAGACACAGCAGGAAAAGTCTGATGATATCTTTTCACCTGTAGGCTCAAGAGATGTTTATTCATACACAAAGGATGAGGATGCACAGGAAATAGTTCAAAACCGCCGCCGCCGCAAATGCTGCCGGTACAGCATGATCCACCGCCATGCCCGCTGCCAGCGCGATCTGGAAGAACAGGAGATCCGCCACCGCCGCCGCTCCGCCGATAACAAAATACAGGATCAGCTGCATGGGCAACGGCGCATTGCACGCTCCGTAATGGAGAATGCAGTACAATGCCCGCAAGCCGTCTTTCCAGCCGATCTTTTTGCCTTCATCATAGGAGCGGGGATGATAGTGAATGGCACATTCCCAGACCCGGCAGCCGGATTCCGCCACATACGCTGTAACTTCCGGCTCAAATCCGAAGCGGTTTTCCTGCAGTTTCCCGGCGATCTTCTGAATGACCTCCCGCCGGAAAAGTTTGTAGCAGGTCTCCATATCCGTAATGTCCAGATTGGTGAACATATTGGAAACAAAGGTGAGGAACCGGTTCATCCGGGTGTGCCAGAAATACAGGACCCGGCGGGTTTCCGGCAGAAGATAACGGCTGCCGAATACCACATCTGCCTTGTTCGCCAGCATGGGTTCCAGCATAATAAGATAGTCCTGCGGA
>CAJGCH010000397.1 GCA_904501845.1 uncultured Bacillaceae bacterium
AGCTGATGTTTTTCGAGACATCAAAATAAAGCGCGATACTGGTCGTCAAGGAGCTGAGAAACATCCCAGTCGCCATGCCGGCGAGCGCAAGCTTTACCGGCGTGACTCCTCCTTTCGCCAGCACGGACAGGGAGAAGACAAACAATACAGCAAGCCCCGCTCCAGCCATCGAGGCAAACATCGTCTCAAGTTTCGATAATCCCGGGAAAATGGTCAATACTAGCACTAAAGTAAAGGCAGCCCCATTCGATACGCCAAGAAGGGAGGGCTCTGCAAGTACATTTCTCGTCAAAGCTTGCATCACAGCACCGGATACAGCCAAAAAGGCCCCCACAAGCGCTGCCGCTAACGCTCTTGGCAGACGGATATCCCAGATGATGTCATGGGTAATATTATTTTGTCCGCGATGGAAAAGGGCCTCCCAAATGGTGGATAGTCCATATGTTTTCGTACCTATCATGAGTGAAACCAGCACCACTCCGGCGAATATCAAAACGGTAATCAATAGAACCAGCATCATTCGCCTGCTGCCTGCTTTTCCTTCATTGTATCCATGCATCGGCAACCAAATCCTTTATCTTAATCAAAAAAGTATTTTTAGGATGTAATCTTTTATCCATTGGAAAAATTCCATTGACTTTGTAAATGAGAATAATTATCATTTGTTATGACTAGTATATTTTACAGTTTAGAGGAGGATTAATCAATGGTAATAAGTAAGAAATCAATATTCATGTTCTTAACTCTTGCTTGCCTTACGCTTGTTCTTGGGGCATGCAGTTCTGATAATAAATCAGAGGAAAAGAGCTCTGCCAAAACCGTGACAGACGCGGTCGGAGAAATGGAGTTCCCAGCAAATCCAGAAAGAGTTCTTGCACCTAATATGGAAGATTATCTTGTCACACTTGGCATCAAACCTGTTGCTCAATGGTCAATCGGCACATCCGTTCATACATACTTACAGGATGAGCTAAAGGATGTTCCCCTGATTTCATGGGATATGCCAATTGAGGATGTTATCGAGGCCGAACCTGATCTTATTATGTTTGAATCAGAAGCGGCTATCCAAGAAGGCATGTATGAGGAGTATAAGAAGGTTGCCCCAACCTATGTATTCAAGCCTGAGGATACAACAGACTGGAGAAAACAATTGACTGTCATGGGTGAGCTCTTCGGCAAAGAAGATACCGCAAAAACAGCTATTGAGGAATATGATCAAAAGGCAAAAGATGCGAAAGCCCAAATAAAAGAGGCGATTGGCGATGAATCAGCAGCCATCATCTGGGTAACAGGCGGGCAGTTCTTTGTATTTGAAGGCGATCGTTATGCATCCAATGTGTTATACGAGGACCTGGGAATCAAGATGCCAACATATATCAATGACCTTGGCGGCAGCCAGGATGTGTGGCAAGCCACCTCTCTCGAAGCATTGGCAGATCTTGACGCAGACCATCTGTTCATCACAGCTTTAGAAAATGAGGAAGGTATTGAGACATTGGAGAATAGCTCCGTGTATAAATCCATCCCGGCAGTAGAAAAAGACCAAGTATACTTCTTTGAGGATTCAAGCAACTGGACGATAAATGCCAAAACCGCTAATGATGTAACGATTGATCTTGTTTTAGAAACATTAGTGAAATAATTATGAAAGAAAGCTGTCCATTAGGGCAGCTTTTTTATATGCAATAAACCAGTCCAGGGAATGGACTGGTTCATTCATATAATGACTCCCCCCAGTCTTTATAGACTGGTATGGGCTCTCTCACCCTATTGACCGAACGGAACCGTCAATGAAATTGACTACATGTTTGCGGCAAGCTCAAGCTCTAAAAGAAAATCTTGCGTTTCCTGACCTCCCTTATCGGCTCCTCTCTCCTTTACACGGTCGACATCCGGCTTTCCATAGGCGATACCATTTGCAAGCAAGCTATTTTCACTGCCATCCAATCCCTTCCCTTATTTATGTCGAGGGTATGGACATTGAAGAGCCTAAAAAGCAATTGACCACGGATTACTTTTCTTCGAGTTTATTATTAAGATAGGCATGTCATTCCCTCTTCTAGCGTTTATCTGTATACTTAATAACGCACAAAACATTTAGACTACTATAAATATATAGAAATTAATTATGCGTGAAGTGAATCATTCACCCTCCTTCAAACGTATGATTAAAGTAAGCAAAACGAAAAAAGGAGTGTATTATGGGGTATCTAATTCTTTATTCATTGATTGCTGGAGTCCTTTCAGCCTTGATTCTGTTACCGCTAACGAGTAACGAG
>CAJGCH010000398.1 GCA_904501845.1 uncultured Bacillaceae bacterium
ACTGAAAGATTATCCGCGCGGCTCATATTGCCGACTGTCTCTGGTGTGTCTTTCTCCTGGCGCAGCTTTTCTTTGTTTCTTGCAGCATATAAGCCGCCGCGATTTGCCGTTTCGTCATCCAGTTCAGAATGCATCAAGCCTGCTGCTCCTTCATCAACAAGAATGAGGATTTTTCCGTTTTCCACATCATTTGCAAGGCGCTCTGACTCTTGTGCATCAATCCCTTTCGCTATCAGGCGATCCTCGATGCGTTCTGTTGAATCAAGCATGAAGAAGCTTGCAATCTTATCCATGAAGGATTCGCCAGTAGCCGCTTCTGTATCCACATCATTATTCGGTTCTTCCTTTGTGAATTTAAGCCGATCTGCCTTATCGGCCAGGATTGTAATATCGGCTCCATTTGCGCCTTTGTATTTAAGAGCATTTACCGCCTGCAAGGCCTCTTCCGTCGTATCATATTTTCCATAAACGATTTTTGCCATGTTCGATCGCTCCTTTTCAAAATTAATGTCAGTTCATATTTATCCTTACCTTTAATCCCTTCTGGTTTGCCATGGGTTCATCATGACTCTTTGGGAATACATTATAGTTGATTCCCCACTGCCGCGTATGGAAAACCTTGACATGACAAAAATTAGCGATAAACTTTTATCATTGAGAGGATAAGAGAGGGGATTGATCATCTTTGGATACGACTTTCCATACAGATAAAGGAGTCTTTAATTATCGTGCGGCGGCCGTTTGGATTATAGATGGACACATCCTCCTGCATCGGCAGGCGGATGACAGCTATTGGGCGCTTCCTGGGGGAAGAGTGATGATGGGCGAGGATTCGAAGACAAGCTTAATAAGAGAAATGAGAGAGGAGCTTGGAGTCGAGGTGCAGGTCGAGCGGATGCTGTGGCTGACCGAGAATTTCTTTAACTACCGGGGAATGCCTTTCCATGAAATCGGGCTATATTATTTTGTCTCAGGCGCTGCCTTACCACCTATCTGGAGAAAGGGCCCTTTCCATGGACTTGAAGGAGAACGGCTTGTTTATCAATGGGTATCTCTGAATGAGCTGTCATCAATGACTGTCTATCCGTCATTTCTTCAAGAAACCCTCGGAAATATACCAAAAACGACAGAACATATTATCGTACATAGCTAAAAGAAACGAGCCTTCACTGATGAAGGCTCGTTTTCACATTTATATAGAAGTTAATCAGTTATTAATATACTTCTCATACACTTCCCCAAAATCCTTGACGGTATATTGGTCTTTATTCGTCTTCAGCCATTTAAAGGTAAATTCAGCGATTCCTTTATAGGATTCAAATACAGAGTCCTCTTCAGAGCGAGAGCTTTGAATGGACTGCACGGCTCTATCTAAGCTTTGATTAGAGAAGCCCAATGCTAGTTCATTTTCATAGTTAATTTCTGAAATGCGAACAAGCGCCTTATATAAATCCTTCAGCTGTTCAATCTGGCTCTTCTTCACGTCAATGTCAAACGGGATATTCCCTATCGTGAACTTAATCTCGACGTCCAGATCAATCTTCCCGGCAGTCTCAAGCATTACATTCGTGATTTTGTGCTGAGCATATGGATAGCGCTTGAGGACCCTTTTGGAAGAAACCGCACTTTCACCATCCACATGGATGACAGCAAGATTCGTAAAGCAATACTCATCAGATTTTGTTTTGATGAGGAAATAAATTTTCTCCCCATCCTCATGCATGACGTAGTCGTCAGCATCGGTCTTGTCATAATCTTCTCTCGAGATTATTGTCCCGACATCTGAAAGACCGAGCGCATCAGAAGCAATCTTCTTTAACAAAATAATCCTCCCCTTTCTAAATTCCTAGCCTAATTATACCATCCCCCAACTCAGTAAAACTATCGTGCGCTCTCAAGATTCTAAATGTTTCGACAACAGACAGTTTATTTTGCATGAAAAAAATGAATGAAGCAGTCTATAAGTATTAAATTTCGTCATAGATGGAACTCTATCTGTTTGTCTTCATCTAATTTCGACTATTTATGCGCATCTGCTATTCCATATATGAATCGTTTGAATTCTTCTTCAACCAAAAAATCCCTAAATGAACAAAACCGCCAATCCATGGATATGGATATGGCGGTTCCTTTTAATTCTCCAGATTGCGCCCTGCTAGTTTTGCAGAAGTCAACAAGCTCACTGTCACATATACAAGGAAAGAAAAAACAATCGGCAAAACAACCGTGTGCATGCCAAATGGGGTTGGGTAGTATTGATCGATAATGATG
>CAJGCH010000399.1 GCA_904501845.1 uncultured Bacillaceae bacterium
GCCGTTTTGGCATATGGATATGCGATTAACAAGGAAGATATTAGCTTGCCAGACCTAAAAAATACAGAAAAAAAGAATGAAAAGGAACCGTCTAAAGGGAGCTTTTCATTCTTTAAGAAGCTGTTTAAAAAAGATTAAGTGTGAGAAGGACCTTCGGCGTTTGCTGGAGGTCTTTTTTCGGCTGGAAAGAACAGCTAAAATTGGCGCACGATGAGTCCAAGCTGTGATGCACTTTTGCTCGTCATGTCTGTAATCCTAACGGAGCGTCCCATTAAACCTTCATCTTTTCTCTTTTTAATATATATAGCAGGTAAATGCCTATGATCATATAGGTTATAACCATACTGGTGACCATTTGTGTCACTTCACTCAAAGAGGTCTGTGACAAAGCTAATTCTGGCAGGTACAGGGCAAGCATGGTGACCGGAAGGATGGCCGTCTTTGCCCAAACGGAGAAGAAAATGATGAGGCCGAGGAACAGAATGCCAATCATATAGCTTCCAATGATGCCAAATTGAATAACGGGACTTGGATAAAGTAAATCAATCAATAATATAGCGCTGATGAAAAAGAAGTTTAGCATACCTGGCAATAATAATAGAAAGAATTCTTTCTTCCTTGATACTTGGCGGCTCGCCGTATAACGGAAGGCAGCCATCACTCCGGCAAAGAAGAGGAAGCTGAGTATAATGCTGCCAATAATCGTCAAAATACCGTAGCTTAATGTGCCTGATATAAGATCTCTAAACACAGTATAAGACATGGGTCCTACTATCAGGAGCGGGATATATTTGGCCCAGCCTTTATAATCCGTTCTCATTTCCTCTGAAATGCTTTGCATATAATCCTTTGGAGAAGAACCGATGATTTGTTCAATGGATTTCCCCTTCGATTCTGCCTCATATAAATGATCCTCGAGCTCATGGATGATGTCCTCGATTTCTGCATCCTTTTTCCCGCTTGAAAATAAATATAGTTTAAGATCTTCAACGAATTTTGTGCTTTTTTGGGAAAGCTTCTCTTCCATTTGGCATCACCTCATCCTTTTTTTATAATAGCGTTTACGCTCTTCTCTAGCTGAGTCCAACGCGCTAAAAAATCATCGAGCGATTCCTGTCCCTTGCTTGTTAAGGAATAATACTTCCGTTTCGGCCCGGCGATTGAATCCTTTCGTACGGATGTAACCAATCCTTCCCGCTGCATTCGGAGCAAGAGGGGGTAGATGGTTCCCTCGCTGATGGTGTCAAAGCCGTACTGGCTTAATTGCTCTGCAATCTCGTATCCATAGCATTCCTTCTCCTTGATCATGGCGAGGAGGCAGCCATCCAATATTCCTTTCATCATCTGTGTCTGGGACATACTCAAATCACCGCATTTCTTATCTTGTAATACAAGGTATAGGTTTAGTATATGTTTGTATATCTTGTATGTCAAGGTAAATTTTAGGGGGCGAAAGTAAGGGTTAATCCATTTTTAGCTTGTTTCCAGAACATATATTTGTATGGTATAGTAATCAAATTGAGAATAAATACGAAGCAGATAAGAGGTCAGGATTAGTGATCACGTTAACTTCTATTTCAACAAAACAATATATCGAACAATGGCAAGAAGCCCTTTCACAGGAAATCGGCCATTTAAAAAAATACGGCAGCCATAAATATGTCCTGATTAATGGAAATCAAATTGAATCAGGTGAGACGTATACGTATTACTTTGAAACGGTTTCACCTTTGAAGATTCCCGTTGGGACGGTAGCACGCCTCGAGCGAGATGGAAGTAAATATGATGCCCGCGTACTGTCGGCCGAGGGTAATACACTGCTGGTTTCCTTGGAGCAGTCGATTGGCGATTTAATTGATGAGGCATTCATTTCTCATGACCCTTGGGAGCTCTTGGAGCAATTAATCGAACGATTGGATGAGATCAAAAAGAGCAAGCGGAAGCGGAGCCGGGTGAAAAGGCTGATGGCTCCTGACTTCCCGGATAAACGTCCGAACACAGATAGCAAGACTGCTGTGCAGGAGCTGTTCCAGCGTTCGAAATACAATCCGGTGACATTTGTGTGGGGGCCTCCCGGAACAGGAAAGACATATACATTGGCACGTACAGCCGCCAATAAATATTTTAAGGATAAGAGAGTGCTCGTTCTTTCTCACAGCAACCAGGCGGTTGATGTTCTCCTCGGCGAGATGGCGGCTTTCATTAAGAAGGCCGGGAAGTTCCGGACGGGGGAACTGCTGCGCTATGGAAATCAAACAGGGGATGGA
>CAJGCH010000400.1 GCA_904501845.1 uncultured Bacillaceae bacterium
AGGAGACACCGCTTGCGCCAAACAGCCCTTATTCAGCCAGCAAAGCGGGTGCTGACCTATTGGTACGCGCATATCATGAAACCTATGGGCTGAATGTCAATATCACGCGCTGTTCCAATAATTATGGCCCGTATCATTTTCCGGAAAAATTAATCCCGCTTATGATCACAAACGGGGTTGATGGTGAGGATCTTCCTGTATATGGTGACGGGAAGAATATCCGTGACTGGCTTCATGTGACTGACCATTGCGCCGCAATTGACCTTGTCCTTCATAAAGGAAAAAGCGGGGAAGTGTATAATGTTGGCGGCCATAATGAGCGGACGAACAATGAGATTGTTGAAATCATTGCGGATTATTTGAAGCTTCCGAAGGAGCGCATCAAATATGTCAAGGACCGTCCTGGCCATGATCTGCGTTATGCTATCGACCCGGCTAAGCTTGAGACGGAGTTAGGCTGGAAACCAAAATATACGTTCGATACAGGGATTGTCGAAACGATTGAATGGTATTTGAACCATGAAGATTGGTGGCGTCCTTTGAAAGAACGAGCAAAGTTGGGGATTTAATGAAAAGAATACTCGTAACCGGAGCAAACGGACAGCTAGGGACAGCGGTAGTAAGGATGTTGAGCCAGGATGGCCATTATGAGGTGCGGGCATTTAATCGACAGGAACTTGATATCACGGACGCGGAACAAGTCATGAGGAAGGTCGTCGATACGAAGCCTGATTGGATCTTGCACTGTGCGGCCTATACGGACGTGGAGCAGGCAGAGGGCGATGGTCTTAATGCGAACTGGATAATCAACCGCGATGGATCAGCTAATATCAGCAAGGCGGCTCATGAAGTCAGAGCCAAGCTGATTTATATTAGTACAGATTATGTGTTTGATGGGAAGAAAACCACTCCATACACGCCAGAGGATGAAACAAATCCACTCAATGAGTATGGAAAAGCCAAGCTGGCTGGTGAGCAGGAAATTCTGAAATATAGCCCAGATGCTTATATCATCCGCACATCGTGGGTGTTCGGTGAGCACGGGCATAATTTTGTCTATACGATGCTGAGATTAGCGGATAAGACAAATGAAATTAAAGGCGTAGCTGATCAATATGGCCGTCCTACCTATGCCCCTGATCTGAGCCTGTTCATGAAGCATGTGATTGATACAATGCCGGATGAGGGCATCTATCATTTCTCTAATGACGGTGAAGCAAGCTGGTATGAATTCGCGAAGGAAATCCTGAAAGAACGGGATGTGAAGGTGATGCCGGTTGGCTCAGATGAGTTTCCGCAACAGGCCGAAAGACCGTCCTATTCCGT
Organism: uncultured Bacillaceae bacterium; assembly: GCA_904501845.1. Lineage (GTDB taxonomy): Bacteria > Bacillota > Bacilli > Bacillales > Pradoshiaceae > Pradoshia. The sequence continues at coordinate 1,327 of CAJGCH010000400.1, forward strand.
CATGTCGCTTGATAAGGTAAAGGGAACAGGGTTTGCTGTGCCAACTTGGAAGGATGCACTGGAGAGGTTTAAGAACCAGGTCTATAAGAAGGTAAGATAGAGGGCTTCCTTTTAGAAGGAAGCTTTTTCTTGTCCATAGGAGCGGATTTTTATGCCGAAATATGTAGACCGATTGTCATTGACCGGGTGTTTAATGCGCTTGTACAATGTAAATAGTTCAGACGCAGCCTTTGTAAAACTAAAATTGTAAGCGCTTTCTAATCTGGTTGAGGAGGAAGAAAATGCGGGCATTAGTCATGGAGGAATTGCGGAAACCGCTGGTCGTACGAGAAATGCCAGACCCGGAGTGTGCAGATGACGGTGTTGTCATTAAGGTAGAGGCAAATGGCGTTTGCCGGAGCGATTGGCATGCGTGGCAGGGAGATTGGGACTGGATTGGGATTACTCTCCCGCTGCCCCATGTATTGGGTCATGAGTTCTCAGGGATTGTGGAAGAGGTCGGGAAGAATGTGAAGAACTTCAAAAAAGGAGACCGGGTTATAGCCCCATTTACAGTGGGGGACGGGACATGTCCGTATTGTCAGAGCGGGCATCATAATATTTGCTCGAACATCCAGCTGCTCGGCTTTTCGACCTGGGGCGGGTATGGCCGCTACACAGCTGTGCCGAATGCAGATTTAAACCTGGTTCATTTGCCGGAATCCATTAGCTTCGTGGAGGCAGCCGGCATGGGCTGCCGTTTCATGACCGCTTTTCACGGGATTACGGACCAAGCGGATGTGAAGGGCGGTGAGTGGGTCGCGGTCCATGGCTGCGGAGGTGTCGGATTGTCTGCCATCCAGATTGCGAGCGCACTTGGGGCGAATGTCATCGCAGTCGATATCGGGGAGGACAAGCTGGAGCTCGCAAGGCAGTTGGGAGCG
>CAJGCH010000401.1 GCA_904501845.1 uncultured Bacillaceae bacterium
AAGGCTGGCTTGAAGGGTATCACCTGAGTTCGTTGAAGGTGTTCGCATCAACGGGGGAACCATGGAATCCTGAACCTTGGCTCTGGCTGTTTAACCAGGCGGGAAATGCGAAAATCCCGATTATCAATTACTCCGGAGGCACAGAGATCTCCGGCGGAATCCTCGGCAATGTGCTCGTTAAGCCTATCACGCCAGTCTCCTTCAACACGCCATTGCCTGGCATGGAGGTCACTGTGCTCGATGAGAAAGGCCAGCCTGTACAAAATAAGGTTGGCGAGCTTTGTTTATCGAAACCATGGGTCGGGATGACCAATGGATTTTGGAATGAGCCGGAGCGCTACATAAACACCTATTGGAGTACCTATGATGGCTATTGGGTCCACGGTGACTGGGTCGAAACGGACGGGCAATTTTGGAAAATCAAAGGCCGCTCTGACGACACGCTCAATATTGCGGGCAAGCGGGTCGGACCGACGGAATATGAGTCCATCCTTGTCAATCATCCCGACGTGGTTGAAGCAGCCGCGATTGGTGTGCCGGATGATATAAAAGGGGAAGCATGTCTTTGCTTTGCCGTGTTATCCGGGCATATCAAGGGGAGTAAAGAGCTTGAAGGGGAATTGCTCCATATGATTGAGCAAGGCCTTGGGAAAGCATTGAAGCCGAAGAGTATTCATTTCCTCTCAGACCTGCCGAAGACGAGGAACCAGAAAATCATGAGACGGGTCATTAAAACAGCCTATCTGCAGAAGGAACCGGGAGATTTGTCTTCATTGGTAAATCCTGAGGTTGTCGGGGAAATAGCACAATGTCAGGGGAAAGAACAGAAATAGTAGATGCGATTGTAAAGGGTTTTGGCTATGTGGCACATAGATAGCCCATCACTCATGGTCGTTATCCGTGGAAGCTGCCTGAAATCATTCAGGTGGCTTTTTTTGGCCATAAGAGGGGTTTAAATTCGACATAAGGAACATCTGTTCTTTATAATGAAAGTATTGACAACGAAAGTAGTGATGACAGGATGACGTATAGTTTTTATGATGACGAAGTGAACCCAGCGGTTGGTTTTGAAGAGGATAGATTTTTGCTCAGGATGCCGTTTATTGAAGTGGTTGGGGAAAATGAAGTCGAGCTTGTAAAAATCGAGATCAATTTTTTGAAGAAGCAAGAGATTATGAACCAGTTTGAAGGGCTGTTTGAGTTTATCGTAGAAGATTTGGAGGAAAGTGGAGAGTTTGCTGAATTCTATGAAATAGACGATGAAGAAAAGGAATTAACGTATTCCATCTATGTTAACCATCAGGAGAATAAGTTTGAGCTTGGCCTTGATTACGCGAGGAAGATTGGGGTTTATGAATATCCGCTTTACGATGCCCTATTTGATGCCAATGAGTCTCAAGGAAAACTTCATGCGGAGATGGTCGAAGGGAGCAGTCAGCTCTTTCATGATGAACTCATGAAGCTGGCTGAGACGTATAAAGGGATTTTTGAATTATAAACATTCCAGACGGAAAGCTGTTCGCCTTATTTTGGCTGAACAGCTTTTTTTGTGTCTATAAAAATATTATGTAAACAAAAACAATTTTCGATTTTTCCTCCGACTTCTGTATATAATGATACCTATATAGAAGAAGTAATATTTGATGGGAGTACTTTAATGGTGGATATTTTGGAAAAAGGGTACATCGCTGCTGTAGAGAAAGCAAAAAATGATGTGCTGAATGATATATATCTTTATTTCGAACAAACGGATGAAAAGCCTTCATTTCAGGATTACTTGAAGAGAACGAGCAGTCACTTTGAGCAAATTTGGCGACTGGCTTGGAAGAGCAAGACCGTCCAGCGGATGAACCGCCATGAAAAGCTGCGTTTTCTGGAAAAACGCGGATTGTCAGCTGAGGGCTTATCCAAAAAGGGAATCAACAAGCTCATTGAACAGGAGCTTGAGGGCTACCGTACATTTGACTTGCGTGATTGGATCATTGATTATTTCGAACAATCCCCGCACCTTTGGGATGAATTATATGGGGATGTGAAGGTGAAAAAGCAAAAGGCTTACTTTGAAGCCAATACCCTCAGAAAAAGCATGCTGGATAGTTTAATGCAGGCGCGCATGAAATTATACATCTCCCTGCGCGCAGATGTCGCCAAGCATTTGGCTTTTGAGCTTGACGGCATCCCGAAAGCGAAGCTCCATGGAGCAAAGACCTTGCTGGATTTATTTTATTTGGAGATTGAGCGGAGT
>CAJGCH010000402.1 GCA_904501845.1 uncultured Bacillaceae bacterium
CGGTATATGGTCATGAAGGATTAGACGGTATTCCTCTTTCGCTCGCATTGCTAATTTTTCATTTTCCCCATCCGCTTTATTAACAGCTATTCCATCGACAAGCTCAAGGATGCCTTTTTTCATTCCTTGCAGTTCGTCTCCTGCACCCGTAAGAGTCAGCAGCAGAAAAAAATCTACCATATCCCTGACTTCAGCTTCGCTTTGTCCCACTCCAACCGTTTCCACTAAGATCACTGAATAACCGGCAGCCTCACAAATCATCATGCTTTCTCTTGTTTTACGGTGCACACCGCCTAATTTACCTCCTGATGGGGTCGGGCGGATAAATGCATTTGGATGTTTCGAAAGTTCTTCCATCCTAGTTTTATCCCCAAGTATACTGCCTCCGCTGATGGAAGAGCTGGGGTCAATGGCAAGTACGGCCACTTTATACCCAAGCTCACATAAAAATAGCCCCAAATTCTCAATAAATGTACTCTTTCCTGCCCCTGGAACCCCACTAATACCGATGCGTATTGAATTCCCTGTAAAGGGGAGGATAGATTGCAAAATCTCTTCAGCCTGCGGACGATAAACGTCCCCTTTGCTTTCAACGAAAGTAATGGCTTTTGATAATGCTTGTAATTGCCCGGCTTTTAAGTTCCGGACAATTTCCTCTGTATCAACGGGCTTCGTATGGACTCTCTTATATCTCTTTCTTGGCTGTTGCTGATTATGGTCTGTCATGACTGGACACTTCCTCATACCCTAGCCTTTTATAAATTTCATTTACTATTTTGATAGCCGCTTCCGGTATGACGGTTCCAGGACCAAATATAGCTGAAGCTCCATGCTCGTATAAATAGTCATAGTCCTGCTCCGGTATTACGCCTCCTGCAATAATGACGATATCCTCCCGGCCAAGTTTTTTTAGTTCACTGGCCAATTGAGGCAACAATGTTTTATGCCCTCCGGCTAAAGAACTCATCCCAATGACATGCACATCATTTTCAACTGCCTGTTTAGCAGACTCCTCCGGTGTTTGAAATAAAGGACCCATATCGACATCAAATCCAAGATCTGCATAAGCTGAGGCAACTATTTTAGCCCCTCGGTCATGACCGTCCTGACCCATTTTGGCAATTAATATTCGGGGACGGCGACCCTCATTTAGCAAAAATCCCTCTGTTAATTCTCTAACTTCATTGATTTTATCCAACTCCCGATAATGGGAACCATAGACTCCGCTGATTGTTCGGATGACAGCGCGGTGGCGACCCGATACCGCTTCTATCGCATCCGAGATTTCACCAAGAGTTGCTCTTGCAATTGCTGCCTCAACAGCCAATTCCAACAAATTTCCTTCGCCAGACTGTGCCGCTTTGGTCAATGCATTCAGTGTTTTTGTAACTTGTTCCTGATTACGCGTATCCTTAATCGTTTCGAGTCGTTTAATCTGCTGTTCGCGGACCTTTGAATTATCAATTTCAAGGATATCAAATTCTTCTTTTTCTTCTGTCCTGTATTGATTGATTCCAATCATGATTTCTTCACCGGAATCAATCTTTGCTTGCCGGCGTGCAGAAGCTTCCTCAATCCTCATCTTTGGAATACCGGATTCAATTGCTTTCGCCATGCCTCCAAGCTGTTCAATCTCCTCCAAATGTGCCCATGCTTTCTCAATTAAACGATTCGTTAAGGACTCGACATAATAGGAACCACCCCATGGATCAATAACATTTGTAATTCCGGTTTCCTCCTGTAAGAATAACTGCGTATTCCTGGCGATACTGGCTGAAAACTCTGTCGGCAGCGCAATCGCTTCATCGAAAGCATTTGTATGTAAGGATTGAGTATGCCCGAGTGCCGCTGCATGTGCCTCTATTAAAGTTCTGGCGATATTATTGAAGGGATCTTGTTCAGCAAGGCTCCAACCAGATGTTTGCGAATGTGTTCTAAGTGCAAGCGATTTTTCATTTTTCGGATCAAATTGTTTCATAAGTTTTGACCATAAAAAGCGAGCCGCTCTTAGCTTAGCAACTTCCATAAAATAGTTCATACCGATACCCCAAAAAAACGATAAACGTGGGGCAAACGTATCAATAGGTATGCCCGCTTTCAATCCTGTTCTCACATACTCAATTCCATCAGCCAGTGTATAGGCAAGCTCCAAATCTGCAGGTGCTCCTGCCTCCTGCATATGATAGCCAGAGATTGATATACTATTAAATTTAGGCATATGAGCGGAGGTATACTCAAAGATATC
>CAJGCH010000403.1 GCA_904501845.1 uncultured Bacillaceae bacterium
GATGGCTAGTCCTAGTCCAGTGCCGCCTGTTTGGCGATTCCGGTCCTTGTTCACGCGATAGAAGCGGTCAAAAATATGGGGGATATCCTCCTCCTTGATTCCTATCCCGTAGTCACGCACTTGGATAGTAACCCCGTTGCCATTCATGACAGTTATATCAATCTTTCCCTCGCTGTATTTGCGGGCATTATCGAGGAGGATGAAGATGATCTGCCTAAGCTTGGATACATCCGTCGTGAGGGTAAACGCCTCGCCACTAAGGTTAATTTCTCGTTTATAAGCCTTCTGGAAGCTGTCGATAATGTTTGCTAATAGTTCGGTCGTGGTAATCGTTTCCCATTTCAGCTGCATGGTTTCACTTGCCTTAGCAAGTTCAAGCATTTGCTCCATCATCACCTTCATTTGGGCTGTTTGCGAGGTGATAGCCTCCAATGCCTCACGGTTGATCTCTTCATTCTTGAATCCCCTTCTCTTCAAAAGCTTTGCATAGGATTCTATGATTGTGAGGGGTGTTTTCAGTTCATGGGAGGCATTACCGACGAATTGCTGCTGCTTGTTATAGCTGTCCTTGAGCTTATCCATGAGCGAATTATACGTATAGGTCATCTCCGCAATTTCACCTTTTTCATTGTCCGGAGCCTCCAGCTTATCGTATCTGGCCTCGGAGATATTCCGTCTCATCGTGCTTGTCAGCCTTTGAATCGGATGAGCAATCAGCCTCACCAGTAATTGGCTTGCCAGATAGATGGGAATGGTTGCGAGGAGCGTAATCAGAATCAGAATCCATTTCAAGATAGCCATATTAGCGGACACCTCTTGCAGGGGCTGGACAAGATGTACATCCACGACCGACTGATCTGGCCAGACCATCGGATAGCTAACAGCCATTACAAGCTCTCCCTCCCACTCTGAAACGGTATACTTATTGCCCTCCTTGATGGCGTAGTCCATCTTATCCGCCGTGGAAGTAGCTTGGAGGCGGAGAATAGCTTCGTCCTTCTCATCCTTAATGTAGATCATCCCATTTTGCGGGATATAGGAGCGCAGGAGCGTATCAATATTTTTCGCACTCTCAAGTTCGCTAATGGCTGCGAGCATCTCATCGCCATCCATTTGAAGCCGATGATATTCTGTGTCGTAAGCGAGATATTTGTATAAATAATAAATACCGGTGAAGCTGATGATGAAGATAAAAAACGTGAGAACGGTCGATAATAAATTGATTCTTGTTTGTAATTTCACCGCCCTACTCCTCCTTCATCACATAGCCGACGCTTCTGACGGTTCGAATGACCGAATTCCCTAATTTTTGGCGAAGGTAGCGGACGTACACATCAACGACATTTGTATCTCCGTAATAATCAAATCCCCAAACCGCATCAAGGATTTGTTCTCTCGATTGGACGATATTACGATTCCGCATAAAATGAACAAGCAAATCAAATTCTCTTGGCGTCAGTTCAATCACCTTTTCATCCTGTCTCACAACATGACTGTCAATATTGACATGGATTGAGCCGAGACGGCATTCACGGGCTGCGGCAGAATCAGGAACTGGCACAGATGAATGAAAGCGCAGGTTTACGCGTATACGCGCAAGCAATTCCTCAAACTCAAATGGTTTAGTGACATAATCATTCGCCCCAAGATTCAGCCCTTCCACCTTGTCCTTCACATCACTTTTAGCTGTCAATAGTATTACTGGAACAAGGGAAGAAGCTCGAATATTCGCCAGCACCTCGAGACCATTCATTTCCGGCAGCATGATGTCAAGCAGGATCAGGTCATAGGAGCCTTTCTGGAACATGCCTAAACCCTCACGCCCAGTATGAGCAATATCTGATTCGAACTCTTCAAATTGCAGTTCAAGCTGCAAAAGCCTGGCGAGCTGAGGCTCATCCTCTATGATTAAAATCTTCTGTTTCATTCGTCCGTTCACCTCAAATAAGAAGTATTGTCCTTTAATAATAGTATAGAACAAAAAGAGACAACCCCCTAAAAAGGATTTGTCTCTTCCTGCCGCTTTTTCATTTCTTCTGCTGTATAGATGATTCTCATTGGATTTCCGCCGACAAAGGAGCCGGGCGGAACATCTCGATGAACGAGTGTCCCGGCTGATACGATTGCGCCGTCGCCAATGATGACTCCGGGAAGAATCGTCGAATTAGCGCCAACCATTACCTCATCGCCAATCTCAACCTCTCCCAGCCGATATTCGGTAATCAAATATTCATGAGCA
>CAJGCH010000404.1 GCA_904501845.1 uncultured Bacillaceae bacterium
CGGCCGAGTCATATCGGCACACAGCCGCGCGAGGCTGGCGGAAATAAAGGCAAACAAATGCAAGACACATCAGGAAAACATCCTGATGTCATTCAAACGAAAGGTGAATAATTCACCTAGACAAGAGAGAGCCGATTGGGAACCCCATCGGCTCCTTTTTATGTCTTTTTCCATGGAAAATTGATTTATTCAGCCTCTTTTGGTCAAAATCTGCTAGAGGGAAATAAGACAAAAGTAGTTAAAAATCGGCCTGTATATGTTAGGATGGTGGTACTGACTAGAATAAAGGATGAAGCAATAAATGAAACGAGTGAACGAACAACTCCCAAAGCAAGTGAATGAATGGGAGTTATTATATAGAACAAAGGGAGAGCTTCCGTCACAGGATGCTTTATTGAATGCTCTGTCTCAAGCTGTGCATCTGGATGATGACGAATGGAAAGGAGTGCTTCTTTATCTGCTTTCTCTTAAGCGCGCCCAAAAGGATAAGGAAGATTCTTTCTATTATTTGCTGCTTGAGCAAGCCGGGATTCTCGCTCCTGGCATGCAGGAAATACATAGAAGACTTGAGGTCAAAAGCTTGAACCAGTTGAAGGGGCTTTTAGATGGATTAGCGATGCCTACTTTGCGTGAAACGGATAACCGGACTGCTAAACGGAATGTGGTGATGGAAATCATCGAGAAAGCCGAACGATATGAGCGTAAGGTAGATGAAACGATTAAAGGATTGCCCCTTCAGGAGGATACCGGTTCAGTTCAGGAAGCTCGAGTGCTTCTTGTGGCAGTTGCAGAACAGCTGAACCATGTAAGCGAGCGGGCGAAGGCTTATCAGGAAACCTTGAGCGGCAGTTTTCATACGATTACGGTCTACGAGGAATTAAAGCAGGCAATCGTCAATCTGCATGAAAGAAGGGACCAGTTTGATGTCTTTTGCGGCAGTCTCCAAGCCGTTACAAACGCGGAGGAGTCCCCGATGGAAGAACTGCGGCGAATGGTCGGGCTGGGTGAAGTCAAGAAGCGTGTCAGCCAGTTATATGATTTTCTGACCTATCAAAAATCCCGTCTTGAATTGGGCTTTACGAAAAGCAATGATATCAGTTTGAACATGATCTTGACAGGCAATCCCGGTACAGGCAAAACAACTCTCGCAAGACTTTTGGCGAAGATTTATTATGAGCTTGGCATCCTGCCAAAGGAGAGAATCGTCGAAGCTGACCGTTCAAAGCTTGTTGGCGCCTATGTCGGACAGACAGAGGAGAATGTGAGAAAGCTGGTTGAAGAGGCCGTTGGGGGAGTGCTGTTCATAGATGAAGCATATAGCCTAAAAAGGGAAGGGCAGCAAGGAGGAGATTACGGTCAAACCGTCATTGATACATTGGTCTCCTTAATGGATAGTGCTGAATATTCCGGGAAGTTCGCGTGCGTGCTCGCCGGTTATCCAGATGAAATGAGGCAATTCCTAGATAGCAATCCCGGCCTCAGAAGCCGTTTCCCCCAGTTCAATTTCATAGAGCTGCCGGATTATTCTATGGATGAGATGAAGGAGATCGCTTGTCTGTTTGCAGAAGACAACGGCTATTTCATCGCACCGGATGCTTATCCGGCTCTTGAGAAGAAGATTGAGCATGAAATGGTCGATCAAACATTCGGGAATGCACGTACGGTCAAGTCCATTGTCATGGATGCGATCTTCCAAAAAGGTTCTGGGCAGACCAAGGAAAGTGAGCGGTCTTTCTTGGATTATCTCCTGCTGCATTCCGAGGATTTCAATGATTCTGATTCCAATGAAGAGCCCGATGAGCCCTTCCATGAGCTTATGAACCTGGTAGGTCTTGATTCGATTAAGGATGAAATCAAGAAATTATCCGCCTTTGTCCGGGTTCAGCAAGCGAGACGGAATGCAGGAAAGAAAGTCGTGCCTATCCAGCTTCATGCCGTTTTCACCGGGAATCCCGGGACAGGGAAGACAACGGTGGCTAGGCTTTATTCTGAAATCCTCAGAGATTGCGGTCTTTTGAAGCGAGGCCATCTGATTGTGGCGAGCCGTGCCGATTTTGTGGCCGGTTATGTTGGTCAAACCGCGATTAAAACGAAACGCAAGATTCAGGATGCGCTTGGCGGGGTTCTCTTTATTGATGAGGCATATTCATTATTAAGCCAATCCAATAGCGATTTCGGGGCAGAGGTGGTCAATACGCTTGTCGATGAAATGACCAAGCATAATGAAAAC
>CAJGCH010000405.1 GCA_904501845.1 uncultured Bacillaceae bacterium
ACTGAAAAACCCCTTCACTTATGCTAGGAGTATATATGGGAGTGGTATAAGTGCTTATCAAAAAGTAAAAGAAAATCGTGAAACGTCTCGTTTCTAATTGCTTGCTCCATCTTACCAGGAAGAAAATAATGATGATTGCGATAACCGTGATAGGTAAAGAAGGGAGCATAATAGCAAAGTCTCCAAAATTGAATTCCAATCTAGTAACCCTCCTCTGCAAAATCAAGTGAAGAACTAATTTCAACAAACTATCCAAAGACACCCATTAAAACATAAAGAAGAGAAGGTATCCTTAGATCACCTTCTCTCCTAAAGATTGTTCAGTTAATGGGACGGGATTTCAATTCGTCCTGAACAGGTGTGATTGGACTGAAGGACAATGGCGAAGATAGCACGATTGATGTGTTGACATTACCGTATGGATTCAGCTTTTCGATGATTTGGTTAAGCTGCTCCATGCCAGGGACGGCTGCCTTCAGCAGATAACTGACAGGGCCGGTTAAGCGGTGGATTTCGATGATATCAGGGTCATCGAGGATTTTCTTTTCGAATTCAGCGTAGGAAGCGGTCTTGAAGTCGCTTAATTGTATGAAGACAATAATATTCCGCCCGACAGAACGGGGGCAGACTCTCGCGCTGAACCCTTCGATTACTCCCTTTTCACGCAGGCGGTTTAATCGCTCGGTTACACTGGGTCTGCTTAAGGCTAATTGCTTGGATAAATCGCTTATCGTTATGCGCCCATCCATTTGAAGAATACTGAGAAGGCGAAAGTCTAATTGATCCATAATCCATTCCTCGTTTTAAAATGAAGTAAATTCATAGAAAACTTATGCAAAATAAATATTTGTAATTGGAAATTTATACAATTTGTTATGTTACTGATTTTTATTATAACGTATCCTAAGTGATATAAACACAATTTTCTAAATTTTTATGAAAATTGTGTGAAATCGCTGAAGATATGAGGAGGATAAGATGAAGGCTGGCTTGGAAATCGGAGCTGTGGCTGAGGTGACGGCCAGGGTGTCAGAAGAGATGTTTGCCCAATTTGAAGGGAATATTGTCCATCGTGCCTATTCAACAGTCGCGATGGTCTATCACATGGAATGGGCCTCACGAAAAATTATTCTGCCCTACCTGGAGGAACACGAGGAGGGGGTGGGCGGAGCTGTATCCGTTAAGCATATCGCCCCAACCGCTGAAGGAACGACTGTATATGTGAAAGCTGTCGTGACTAAAGTGACGCAAAATGTAATTGTGACTGCCGTTGAGATACGGAATGAGTCAGGGTTAATAGGTGTTGGGGAGGTTAAGCAAGGCATCGTGCTGAAGGAGACGATGGAAAACCGGTTAAAGCAATCCATCATCAAAAAAGAGTCAAATTCATGTTCATAGATTTGAAAGCGCTTTCTATAGAAGGTAATGGAGGGAATTGTGAATGAACGCGGTTGGTCAATCTTTGCAGATGAATGACATGATAGTAGAGAGTATGCAGGAGCATGAGCAGGTGATGTTCTGTAATGACCCATCCACTGGCCTAAAAGCGATTATTGCCATTCATAACACAGCTCTTGGTCCGGCACTTGGGGGATGCAGGATGCAGGCGTACAAGGGAATGGCGGATGCTCTTCAGGATGCATTGCGTCTTTCAAAAGGGATGACGTATAAATGTGCCGCAGCGGATGTGGATTTTGGCGGGGGAAAGGCAGTCATCATTGGTGATCCGTTAAAGGATAAAACTCCAGCCATATTTCGGGCATTCGGACGATTTGTAGATTCGTTGAATGGAAGATTCTATACTGGGACGGATATGGGAACAAATATGGAGGATTTCGTTCATGCTTCAAGGGAAACGAACTGCATCACGGGAATTCCGGAAGCCTATGGAGGCGGCGGGGATTCGTCTATACCAACCGCTTTAGGCGTTATCTGCGGATTACAGGCAACCAATAAGGTGAGATTCGGTACAGATGAGCTTGCTGGCCGGACATATGCTATTCAAGGGCTTGGGAAAGTGGGATTAAAGGTGGCCGAACAGCTTCTCATCGCAGGGGCAGACCTTTATGTGACGGACATTAATCATGAAGCTGTGGAGAAAGTAAAGGAACTGGCAAGAAATCATGGCGGAATGGTCAAGAGCTTGGATAGCGATGAGATTTATGCGGCGGATGCCGATGTGTTCGTTCCTTGTGCCGCTGGAGGCATCATTAATGATGACACG
>CAJGCH010000406.1 GCA_904501845.1 uncultured Bacillaceae bacterium
CCTGCCTTGTCACCGCCCGCGTTCCCAGAATTTATCACGACCATGAATAAATCACGGAGGATGTTATGAAAAAAACGTTATCAATCTTATGTCTTGCGCTCACGCTTTTGCTGACGCTTGGCTTGCTTGCCGCCTGCGGCGACAAGGCCGAGGTGACTGAAAGCACGGTAACCGAGGTCAAGCTCAACAAAAAGGGCACGGAAATCTCCATCAAGGCTGCGCTGACAGAGGCAGACCTTGAAAGCTTCAAGAGCTCTGATATCTATCATCAAAAGCTCTACCTGATGGCACTTGAGCCGGGCGAGAGCACAAGTGACGTTTCGGGCAAGCAGCCTCTGGCAAGCACCGGTATGTCCACCGATCCAAAATTCACGGTGGATCTCTATGCGGACGGCAACCTGCAGGCACACTCGCGCCTGCATTGCGCCTTCGCGGTAGCAGTCTTTAATAAAGGCTTGATCTTGTCGTGAAGGCCTAAATTCCCGCCTAAGAAACCTCCTTCGCAATATGCAAGAGGATTGGTGGAAGCTTTCATTTCACCAAGATATGCATAGGTGCGGATATGAAGCTTGCGGATTAAGTTGAGATAGTAATCGAGAACTTCATAGAAGTCGCGGCTTTCCTGCATTGCTTTGGCGTAAATCATCGGGAGATGAAGGCTTACAACGCCGATATTAAAACGTCCTACAAAGACAGGATAATCCTGCTCATCCACTGGTTCCATGCCTCCCCGGACATACCAAGGAGAAAGGAACGCGCGACATCCCATGGGACTAATAATTTGTCCATATTTTTTATAAATTCCGGATACGTATCCCTCGCCTGTTAAGCTTAGCCAATCCGGATACATGGTTTTGGAGGAACAAAGAATACCTTCTTCAAATACATCTTCCAGTTCACAGCCAGGTCCGTGAAGATTCTTATCATAAAGGAATACGATTTTAGGGAAAAGGACCGGTTTTTTCTGTCCTTTCTTGCCCTGCCCTTTTCTTCGTACCTGCAGCATGGAAATAGTAGCCATCTTGGCAAATCTGTCTGTTCCGGTTCCTGCTGTTACGGTAATGAACGGATAGTCGCCACGGCTGGAGGAAACACTGTTGAACTTGTATTCAAGACCCTGAAAGCCCTGCATAAACTCGTATTTGACATCTTTTAAGGCTTCTTCTTCGGCACGCTCCTGACTAATGCCCAGGCTCATATATTTATCAATATGAAGCTGATAGGACTTTTCAGCGTAAGGCGCTAAAATGTTTTCAATGTTTGGTACGGTGAAACCGCCATATTGCTGACTGGCAGCACTGAGTACGATATCGCCGATGACGTCAAAGGCAACTTCCAGTGTCTTTGGTTCGTTGTACCACAGGTTGCCCATCTCGAAACCGCCTTTCATAACATTCTGTACATCGAAAAGGCAGCAGTTCATGGTATCTCTTCTGGCAGACATATCATGAACGTAGAGGTAGCCGTCTCGGCAGGCCTGTTTTTCCTCTGTTGTCATGAAAAATTTCTGATAGAGTTCTTTGTTTAACTCGTTAAAGATCAGGCTTCGTTTGGTAGAGACAAGAGCACTGTCTGTATTGCTGTTTTCCTTATCACCGATATACATAATGGACTGACTCTTCTTATATACGTCATCTAACATCTGGACAAAGTCCTGTTTGTAATTGCGGTAATCCCGGTAGCTTTTGGCTACCTTAGGATTGGTGTGCTCTAAAGCATCTTCTACTATATTATGCATTTTTGCGATTGGGACTTCTGTTATGCCCATATGAAGGATGGTATCTTCTACGAACTGGCAGATAAAATCCAGTTCTTCTTTCGTGAAGGTGACAAGAGCACGTTCGGCGGATTTGCCGACAGCTACTACCACCTTCTGGACATTGAAGTCTTCGCGGGTATTATCTTTCTTTATTACTTTTACATTGCTCATATTGTTCATAAGAGAGACTCCTTTCTATAATTCTTATACACCTGACTTTATTGGAAATAAAATCATTGTGGAATAAAGCTGGAACAGAGCACTATATAATGTACAGAACTTATGTTCAAATACAATATGAAGTAAATGTTAGTAATATACTACCATTGGCAGCAGGTGTAGTCAATAGAAAGAATGTGCACAAAAGGTGCCATATTCTACCATTGTGGATAAGTGGATAACCTTATTCACAGGTTTAAAATTAAAATATATGGGAAAAATCA
>CAJGCH010000407.1 GCA_904501845.1 uncultured Bacillaceae bacterium
CTTTTCCCAAGAATTTCTCCAGCACTTCCGTATAAATGCCAGCCTGATCCTCATGGACCAGATGACCCGCAAAAGGAATGATGGCCACATGGATATCCTCATGTAACGACTGGTATAATAAAGCGCTCCTGCATTCGAGCTTATTCTCTTCACCCACCATATACAGAATAGGTGCGTGAATGCCGTTCAAATCTTTTGTCAGCTCAAATGGGTACCAGTCTTCATCTCGCCCCAGCAAGATAACCTGTTTCCAATCAGATTGATGCAGCCCATTGAAGTACTTTATAGTTCTCTCATCCTCAAGCAGAGAACTCTGACCTTCCACATCTGCCTTATGCAGCTCATGCCAATTTCCCGGCTTCTCAGCCATGATACCTGAGACAGTTAGACTCTTCACACGATGAGGGAATCTTTTCGCAAAACATAACCCGGCCAATCCGCCTAAAGAGCAACCAATAATATGTGCTGATTCTATTCCAAGATGGATGAGCGTTTCCTCTAGATCCTTAGCTGAATCCTCAAAGAATTGCTTTGTAATAGAATCTGTCACAGATTTACCGTGCCCTCTTAAATCAGGTAGAATCACTTTATACTTGTTCTTAAAGTATTCTCTCTGATAATTAAAGTCAGTCATCCCTGTTTGAAGCCCCGTATGGAGAAATACAATCGGCTCTCCTTCTCCTATAACCTCTGTATGTAAAATCATACCCCTCACCTCATCCTATAAAAATTTTCTTATATAGTATTACTCGCTTTCTAAACGTCCTTTCAGGAGTATGTTCTTAATGAATGGCTCCTTTTCTTTCGTATAAGCAGAACGCTCATATTTATGTTTTGCAGCGAGCTGCTGCTTTAAGGATGCATACTCAGCAGCCGCTTCTGGATGCATCCGAAGATAATCACGAAACAGCAGCTTATCCTTCCATTCATTCCCGTTAAACTCGCAAATGTGCAAATGACAGGTTCCTTTTCTCCATAATCCCTTGCGAAAGAAAAGTCTATCTTTGAACTTTGGTATTGGAACATATTCATAATTAATCTCACGAAGTGGTTCCACTAATGACAAAGCGTTCTCTAAATCTGGAATACCGACCATAATATCGATTATCGGCTTCGCCGCTAACCCTTTTACAGACGTACTTCCTATATGTTCAATGGCTAGGGCAAAGTTGCCTAACACCCCTTCGATTTTTTGACTCTCCCTCGCAAATTGAATTTCCCAATATGGATTATATGCTTGTAACTCGACTATAGGCTTTGTCATCTCTATCTCCCTAAATATCTCTTTGGTTCAATCTGTACGTAAATTAACTTGTGTATGAAGAAATTCGGACTAATCCTACACCTAGGAGAGCATTATCTCTCACGCCATTTTCATAGAAAAAATTCCCATCGAGCGCAAACAATTCTACACAATTACAATTCGACATCCTTAGGTAAACTCCTTTATATCGTCATTTATCATGACAGGCTTTTCTACAAGCAACGGCCTAAAATGATTTCTGCCTTTTACTCGACATTAGCGGGATGGCTTTGGAAACTGGGCTTTCGCCCTTACACTGAATAATCGCCCATAAAATAAGCTGTTCGCCCATAAACCGGCAGTTTTCGCCCTTAACCAGGGGAAATACGCCCATAAATCTATATTTTCCGCCCTTAAACAGAGCGAACTCGCCCATAAACAATGAAATACGGCTATATTAATGGAAAAATTCGAACCCATTAGTGCTCACTCATCAAAAAATACAAGCTAAGGCAGTTTTTCATCAGAAATCCACCCGTTTTTCACCCCATCATCTATCATCTTCATAAAACACCCTTATGACGCTATTTTGATTTTGGGGCATCTCTTCGATGCACATACCAGCTTGAATACAACAAAAAAACAGTCGCCGTACTCATGTTCATCGTACATTCCGTGCTTCGCTCCTGACCTCCTTGCTTCTCCCCAATCGATGATGTCTGCAGAGAGTTAGTGTGAGTGTTCTTCACTTCTTCTGAGGATCTCTTTCGAGATGAAAACACAAAAAAACCAGTTCAATACTGAACTGGTTTCTGCTTGCCCGGCAACGTCCTACTCTCACAGGGGCGTGAGCCCCAACTACCATCGGCGCTGAAGAGCTTAACTTCCGTGTTCGGAATGGGAACGGGTGTGGCCTCTTCGCCATCATTACCGGACTTATTCAAGAAAGAAATCA
>CAJGCH010000408.1 GCA_904501845.1 uncultured Bacillaceae bacterium
GCAATGCGTCATTAGGGATGGCAAGTGATTTGATCGCAAGCTATGGGCCGGATTCCTTCATAGGACAAGTAGCCTCCACCATCCAAGGGAGTACAGATACGACCCTGTATGTCTTGACCGTGTATTTTGGAGCGGTCGGAATCAGAAAAATGGGGGATGCCTTGAAGGTTGGCTTATGGGCAGATTTGGTAGGGATTGGGGCCGCTATCATGCTTGCAACCATTATGTTTCAATAAATGTTCACAAAATAGACAAGAAACAGCCTAATATGTCAAAAATAGGGTTTTAAAAAAGAAATCGGCCATATAAGCCGATTTTTTTGTGTTTATTTGGCGAGAATGAAATAATATCGGTGAAAGTACATATCACTTTCATGAAAAACAAAGTATAATGAACAATTAGGTAGAAACCCTTTTAATTTGTGTAAACTATCTAGAAAAAGTAAAATTAGACAGGTGATTAGCGATGGAAAGAATACAAAAAGTAATAGCACAGGCCGGGATAGCGTCAAGGCGCAAGGCCGAACAACTGATCCAGGAAGGGAAAGTAACCGTTAATGGAAAGGTTGTCAGGGAACTGGGCGTAAAGGTAGGCCCGAATGACCAGATTGAGGTCGGCGGGGTGCCGGTAGAAAAGGAAGAACCCGTGTATTATCTTCTTTACAAGCCACGCGGCGTCATTTCTGCCGTATCTGATGATAAGGGACGCAAGACAGTCATCGATTTGTTCCCGTTCGTTGAAAAACGCATCTATCCGGTTGGAAGATTGGATTACGATACATCTGGATTGCTTCTATTGACAAATGACGGTGATTTCGCAAATGCCCTCATGCACCCGAAATATGAAATAGAAAAAACGTATGTTGCGAAAATTAAAGGCATCCCAAGCCGTGAAACCCTGCGCCAATTAGAGCGCGGTGTCATGCTGGAAGATGGGAAAACAGCGCCTGCTAAGGCGAAAATGATCTCTATGGATCGCAGAAAGCAGACATCGATTATTGAGCTGACGATCCATGAAGGCCGTAACCGGCAGGTCAGAAGGATGTTTGAAGCCATTGGCATGCCTGTCATGAAGCTTAAGCGCGAGGCATACGGATTCTTGACCTTGCATGGTGTGAATACAGGTGATTATCGCGAGTTGACACCGCATGAAGTGAAGCAGCTTCGCAATATGGCCTTAAATAAGAAAAGATAAATCGAAAAAGGACATGTCAGGCACTGCTTTTTTACGATCGGGTACAAGGGCGGTGCTCCATGGGAACATACAGGAACAAATGGGGGAAAGGCACGTATGAACAAACAAAACCGTTTTTGGATGAGAACGATTATTTTGGCTGTTTTGGTCAGTGCTGTCGTGTATGTCGTTTATTCCAGCTTGACGATGGACAAGGAAAAATCGCTTGATAAAGGTGATGCAGCGCCTAATTTCGCTTTGACAGACCTTGAAGGAATGAAGCATGTGCTAGAAGATTATAAGGGACAGGGAGTATTCCTTAATTTCTGGGGGACCTGGTGCAAGCCGTGTGAATATGAAATGCCCTACATCCAAAATCAATATGAACAGTTCGAGGACAAAGGTGTCCAGGTTCTGGCTGTCAATGTGAATGAGGCAGAGTTCGTCGTCGAAAAATTCAGAGACAGACATAAATTGACATTTCCGATTGTGATTGATAAAAATAATCTTGTTCAGCAAAATTATTTGATTGGTAATTTGCCAGCTACTTATTTAATTGATAAGGATGGAAAGGTAGTAGATTACACGACTGGGAGTTTAACAGAAGAGAGGATCAAGCTGATGATGGAACAAATTCAGCCATAACAAGGGGTAATGTTTCATGAAAGAGATTAAATGTGAATGTGGCCACATCAATCCATATGGTACAGTCCTGTGTGAAGCTTGCGGCAAGGTGCTTGAGAACGAGACGGTTGAAGAGAAGGAACAATTGCTCGATATGAAATACGAGGGAAGCGCACGACGCTCCCAAACCTATAATAAGACTGTGGTCGATAAGGTTTGGACATTCTTCTCATCCGTGAAGGTCGGTGTTACATTAATTATCCTTCCGCTTATTGCCGCTTCAATCGGGACGATCTTCCCGCAGGAGGCGCTCATTCCGGCTGGCGAGCCGGCCAACACATTTTATGAGAATGAGTACGGAACGATCGGGAAGATTTATTATGAATTAGGATTACATAAC
>CAJGCH010000409.1 GCA_904501845.1 uncultured Bacillaceae bacterium
AAAAAAATCATTGTAGCTATTCAATCTAAAATTTTCTGGGTTTATAAGGATAGTGCATAAATGACGGTTTATGTATGAAACTGATTGCCATGCAGAGGGATTCATTCAAGGGTTCCTCTGCTTGAATCTCCAACTTAAAAGAAATGAGCTTGATATGACTGAGGGCTGCTTGCATTACATGTATCCATGTCTACAGTAGAAGAGCGGTATCAGGACTTAGCTTAGGCCATAAAAAAACTTATGCCCATTTGAGCATAAGTTTTTTGTTTATTTTGGCGGCGGTCCATAATAGCCTCCTCCCAAGAAGACCCAAAAGCCGAAAATGAACAGGAGAATAAACAAGATGACCAAGATGGCATAGCCTGCTCCAAATCCTCTGCGACAAGGAGGCGGCGGACAGCAGCCTGGCCCAAATCCGGGTCCGCTGAATCCGTAAGGGTACATAGCATCCCCTCCTTATATGTGATTATTGACAGTGTATTAGGAAGGCGGAAGAAAAGTATGGGCAAATGGATTATGTCCGATAATTTTCATTCGTACATGCAAGGAAAAGTTTCTTCTATCATACATATCTAATAGGCGACCTGGTTGAAAACAGGGAGGAGATGATTCATCTGACAGGATTATTGGCAGCTTTCGGATACTTCATCAAGGAACTCGTTTTTCTCGTTTCATATGTCAAGAACAACGCCTTCCCACAGCCATTGTCGGCTAGTGAGGAGAAAGCATGCCTGGAAAAGATGGCCCAAGGGGATGCGGAGGCCCGGAATCTCCTGATTGAGCATAATTTAAGGCTCGTGGCCCATATCGTCAAGAAGTTTGAGAACACGGGAGAAGACACGGAGGATCTGATCTCCATTGGGACGATTGGGCTGATTAAGGCAATTGAGTCATATTCGTCCGGAAAAGGCACGAAATTAGCTACATATGCGGCTCGCTGCATAGAGAATGAGATATTGATGCACCTGCGTGTCATTAAGAAGACAAAGAAGGATGTATCCCTTCATGACCCCATTGGCCAGGATAAGGAGGGGAATGAGATTTCCTTGCTGGATATCCTGAAATCAGAATCAGAGGACGTCATCGATACGATTCAGCTGAATATGGAGCTCGAGAAAGTAAAGAAGTATATTGATGTTCTTGACGACCGGGAAAAGGAAGTCATTGTCGGCCGTTTTGGGCTTGACCTGCAGAAAGAGAAAACCCAGCGAGAAATCGCAAAGGAATTGGGTATTTCGAGAAGCTATGTCTCAAGGATTGAAAAGCGTGCCTTAATGAAGATGTTTCATGAATTCTATCGGGCTGAAAAAGAAAGACGAAAGCAAAAATAGCACTCAAACGGACAAATCTACCTGTCCGTTTTTTTGCATTCAAGGAAATAATACGAGTATATCGCAAGGAAACGATTGAGGTGGTTTTAGCTTGGACAAAAAGGAGTCTCTATATGGCCGTTTCTCAAGAAAAGTAATCAATCAATCAAAAGCTATCCTCATACTGTGGGTCTTCATTTTTTTAGGGAGCTTATTGCTCGCTCCTGTCTTTTTCGGCCGTTTAACGCCGCCGCAGCTCATTGTGAAGGGGTCGCCTTCATACATGGCTGAGCGCTTATGGGAAAAGGAATTTTCAGGGCAGATTGAGGACCAGGCGATGATTGTGTTTCACTCCCCCCAATATAAAGCAGAGACACCGGAATACAGGCATGCGGTGGAGAAGACGCTAGCAGAGGTAGGGATGATTGAAGGCATCTATCGGGTGATTTCTCCTTACGAAAATGAGCTGGTCGGTCCTGTGGTTCCTTATTCAGAGGATGGGCATACAAGCTACGCGCTTCTCCTAATGGAGGCGGAAGGAAAAGCCGCTTTAAAAATCGATGGAGAAATCAGGGATATCCTCGAAGATAATAACGCTATAGAAATGTATTTGACGGGAAAGACAGCGACAATTAATGATTTAGCTGCCATGGTGAAGAATGATTTAACAGTCGCAGAGAGAACAGCCTTGCCGGTTGTCCTTGTCATCCTGCTGTTTGTGTTCGGTTCAGCTGTAGCGGCTGTCATCCCCATCTTGCTTGGGTTTGCAGGTGTATTCATCACCTTTGGATTATTGGCCATTATGGGATTGGAGACTATTGACATTTTTGTCCCGAGCGTCATCAGCATGATTGGTCTAGGCCTTGGCATTGATTACTCT
>CAJGCH010000410.1 GCA_904501845.1 uncultured Bacillaceae bacterium
AAGGTTGAGAAAATCGGATATGGCGTGGCGACGAATCAAACGAATCTGGTTATTTCCGGGATGAGCTGCGCAGCCTGTTCATCAAGGATCGAAATAGGCTTGGCGAAGATGGATGGAGTTATTCGGGCCAATGTCAATCTTGCTTTGGAGGAAGGAACCATTGAATATATCGGGAGCCAAGTATCTGAAAGGGATTTTATTGAACGAATCGAAAGGCTCGGCTACCATGCTTCCTTGAAAGAGGATAAGAAAGCAGAAGAGGACAGTCCGCGGGAGAAAGCCATCAAAAAGCAAAGGCGGAAATTCATCATCTCGGCGATCTTGGCATTCCCTTTATTGTGGACGATGTTTGGCCATTTTACTTTTACATCATGGATGTATGTTCCGGATTTCCTAATGAACCCTTGGGTGCAGCTCACTCTCGCAACACCCGTACAGTTTATTATTGGCTGGCAATTCTATGTCGGAGCATATAAGGCCTTACGCAATGGAAGCGCAAATATGGATGTCTTGGTCGCGCTCGGCACGTCTGCTGCGTATTTCTACAGCCTGTATGAAGCGATTAAAAGTGCGGGGCATACAGGGCATCATCCAGCGCTTTACTTCGAAACAAGCGCTATCTTAATCACGCTAATCCTGTTAGGTAAATTATTTGAGGCTAAAGCGAAGGGGCGCTCCTCAGAGGCGATTAGAAAGCTGATGGGCCTCCAGCCCAAAACAGCCACTGTTCTTCGGGGAAATGAGGAAGTGACGATTCCGCTTGAAGAAGTTCAAATAGGCGATCTAATCTATGTCCGCCCGGGTGAGAAAATCCCGGTGGACGGCGAGGTCATAGAGGGCGCCTCAAGTGTCGATGAATCCATGCTTACAGGGGAGAGTATTCCGGTTGATAAGCAATCCGGCGATTTAGTCTACGGAGCAACACTGAATAAGAATAGCTTTATTACTATAAAAGCAATCAAGATTGGAAAGGATACAGCACTTGCACAAATCATTAAGGTAGTTGAACAGGCGCAGGGCTCTAAGGCGCCAATTCAGCGGTTGGCTGATAAGATTTCTGGAATTTTCGTTCCGATTGTTGTAGGAATTTCCTTCCTCACCTTCATAGTCTGGTTTTTCATTGTATCACCAGGCAATTTCAGTGAGGCACTGGAAAATACGATTGCCGTCCTTGTCATTGCCTGTCCATGTGCATTGGGGCTGGCCACGCCAACCTCTATTATGGCTGGTTCTGGCAGAGCAGCCGAATTGGGGATTCTATTTAAAGGCGGAGAGCATTTAGAGAAGTTCCAACAGGTTGATACCGTCATTTTTGATAAAACAGGTACACTTACCCACGGAAAGCCTGCCCTGACAGATGTGGTGGTGCTAGGTCAATGGAGTGAGGATAAAGTTCTTCAAGTGGCTGCCTCTGCCGAAAAGCCGTCTGAGCATCCGCTTGCTCAAGCAATTGTGGAAGCGGCAAAGGAGCGTCAGCTGGAAGTGAAGGCGGTCACTTCCTTTGAGGCCGTTCCTGGATACGGAGTGATGGCCGAATTGGAAGGCCGGAAGATCCGGGCAGGTACAAGGCGCTTAATGGAGCAGGCAAATTTGCCGGTTGATAAGGTGGAGTCTCTAATGACTGAATTAGAGAGCAAGGGCAAGACAGCCATGATTGTCGCTATTGATGAAGAGATTATTGCTGTCATAGCTGTTGCGGATACAATTAAGGAATCCTCAGCAAGAGCTGTTATGGAGCTGCAAGCGCAAGGGATTGATGTATGGATGATCAGCGGAGATAATCAGCGTACAGCCGAAGCAATTGCCAAGCAGGCAGGGATTAAGCATGTCATCGGGGAAGTGCTTCCAGAAGGAAAAGCCGATAAGGTGCGAAACCTCCAAACTCAGGGCAAGAGAGTTGCCATGGTCGGCGATGGCATCAATGATGCGCCAGCACTCGCGCTAGCTGATATTGGGATTGCCATCGGTACCGGCACGGACGTAGCAATGGAAGCGGCTGATATCACACTTATGAAGGGCGATGTGCAAGGTGTCGCTGATGCTCTATATGTTAGCAGGAAGACAATGAAGAATATTAAGCAGAATCTTTTCTGGGCCTTTGGTTATAACACGCTTGGCATCCCGGTCGCCTTTTTAGGCTTGCTGGCCCCGTGGCTTGCGGGAGCGGCGAT
>CAJGCH010000411.1 GCA_904501845.1 uncultured Bacillaceae bacterium
CTCATTATTTAACGCCCTTATTTCATTAACGAAGTTCGTGGCAGATCCCGAGGAAAAATTGCCGGCCATTACCTACTGGCTAATGGGCAGCTTAGGAACCGCCTCTTATCGGGATTTGTATACTGCGGGCCCGATTATCTTAGTTGGCATCATCATTTTGCTCGCTGTTAGATGGAGAATCAATTTATTGACGCTGCCTGATGATGAAGCCAAGTCACTCGGAATCTCTGTTACCGCTCTGAAATGGACAGTAATTGCCGGTGCCACACTTTGTACGGCGGCCGCGGTTGCCATTGCCGGAATCGTCGGTTGGGTTGGCTTAATTATCCCTCATATTGCCCGTATGATTGTCGGAAGCAATAATGAACGGGTCTTACCGGTATCGCTCGCTTTAGGCGGTGCATATTTACTCATTATCGATACGCTCGCTCGGACCCTTACGGCAGCAGAAATCCCGTTGTCGATTTTGACAGCGATTGTAGGGGCACCGTTCTTCGCCTATCTTTTACGCAAAACGGGAGGTAGCTGGTCATGAAACTAGAGGTACTTGAAGGCAACTTCTACTATGCCAAAAAGAAAAAAGAGGTTTTGCCCTATCTATATGAGTCGAATATTTCATTTACGCTCGAACCAGGTAATATCATGGCCATCCTAGGGCCAAACGGAGCCGGGAAGACAACGCTCCTTAAATGCATCACAGGCTTAAATGATTGGAAGACGGGCGAAACATTGATTGACGATGTTCCGCTCAAAAAAATCCCCCATAAGGAAATGTGGAAACGGATTGGCTATGTCCCTCAAGCCCATAAGATTGTGTTCGGTTTCTCCATTGAGGATTTAGTCGTGATGGGACGGGCTCCATATATAAGCTCCCTATCCAAACCATCCAAGGGCGATTATGAAAAGGCATATGAGGCGCTAGAGGAAGTCGGCATCTCCCATCTCGCGAAAAAATCATGCAACGAGGTTAGCGGCGGGGAATTGCAGCTGGCCCTCATCGCTCGGACATTAGTATCTAACCCGGAAATCTTGATCTTGGATGAACCAGAGTCCCATCTCGACATCCAAAAGCAGGTAACCATCTTAGAAACCTTGAAAAGACTAGCGAGAAACCATCATATATCCTGTATCATCAACACGCATTATCCAAATCACGCTTTCTATCTGGCCGACCAGGTACTCATGCTCGCAAAGAATAAAAAAGCAGTGATTGGGCCTGTACAATCAGTCATGACTGAAGCACGCATGAAGGAGTACTTCAATATCGAATTGCGGAAATTAATTTTCGAGGAACAGGATCTCCTATTTGAGACAATGATTCCAATCGCGCTCGCCGCTAAGCGAGAGGTTGGCGAATGTCAGTATAATGATTTCATCAGCAAATGATTAATCAACGAAATAAAATCAGGATAGTGCGGAAAACACTCATCCTGATTTTTTGTTTCTAAAGGAATCCTTTTAATGCCCTAGCACGCCAAGTTCCTTCTGCAATTTCCTTCACTCAGAGAATATGCCCAAACCGTTTATTGTTCTTCAAGGAAGGTTATTCACTTGATTAACCAGGAGGATTTTGTATAATAAAAGGAATTAAATATCTAAAAGTTTTCTAGGGTTCCGCAATCATCGTGATTGGCCTGGTCCGAGAGAAAACTCACAGCGATTGCTGTGCCACGGAAGGATAAAAGCCTGGGAGATACTGTTTACAGCTATCTCTCGGGCTTTTTTGATTTTAGGAGGCTATAGAAAATGAACAAGGATTGGATTAAAGTATTCATCGCTGCGATGTTTGAAGTGCTTTGGGTTATTGGACTGAAGCACTCAGACAGCCTGCTGGACTGGGCCGGAACGATTACGGCAATTGTCATCAGCTTTTACGGATTAATAATGGCTGGCCGAAAACTGCCGGTTGGTACCGTCTATGCCGTATTCGTCGGGCTCGGCACCGCTGGCACGGTCTTTTCAGAGATACTCTTCTTCGGAGAGCCTCTTAAAGTGGAGAAAATCATCCTCGTTCTCGTCTTATTGGCAGGCGTGATTGGATTGAAGCTCGTAACAGATAAAGAGCCTAAGAAAGGAGATGTTTCCTGATGGCATGGATTTCATTAATATTGGCAGGCATATGTGAAATGATTGGTGTAGGGATGATCAACAAATGGCA
>CAJGCH010000412.1 GCA_904501845.1 uncultured Bacillaceae bacterium
AGAATCACAGATGCAAAAAGAGCAAATGATCCATGGTTCTTTAAATGAGAGCGTGCTGCACTATGGCCAGCTCGCCAAGGCAGCCAATTTGGACGGAGTCGTATGCTCCGTGCATGAAGCGCATGACATACATAAAAGAATAGGTCCGGATTTTCTGACGGTAACACCAGGAATCCGTCTGGCGGATGATGAATCAGGCGATCAAAAGAGAATTGCCACACCGGCAGAAGCGAGAAGACAAACAAGTGACTTCATCGTCGTCGGCAGATCGATTACAGGAGCGGAGAATCCGCGGGAAGCCTATCATACAATTTTGCAAGAATGGGAGAGAGGACAATGAACAAACAAGCTATTGCTGAACATCTATTAACCATTAAGGCCGTATCCTTGAAGCCGAATGATCCGTTCACTTGGTCTTCCGGACTGAAATCGCCCATTTATTGCGACAATCGCTTGACCATGTCCTACCCGGCTGTACGGAAGGAAATTGCCCGAGGGCTTGCAGAACTTATTCAGGAAAACTTCCCGAATGCAAACGTCATCGCAGGAACGGCAACAGCAGGAATCCCTCATGCTGCATGGGTAAGTGAAATACTGAGCCTTCCAATGGTCTATGTACGCTCCAGTGCAAAAGGTCACGGCAAGGGAAACCAAATCGAAGGAATCGTTCAAGAAGGCGCTAAGATTGTGGTTGTCGAGGATTTAATCTCGACTGGCGGAAGTTCCATTAAATGTGTCAGGGCGCTGAGGGAAGCAGGCTGTATCGTTTTAGGAGTCGTCTCCATTTTCACCTATGAGCTGGAAAAAGCAAGGGCTGCATTTATGGAAGAAGATGTCCCTTATTTCTCGCTCACTGATTTTACGACATTGACGGAAGTAGCGAAAGAAAAGCAATACATCTTAGAAGAAGAGCTGGTAAGCTTAAGGCAGTGGAAAACAAATCCCGAAGAGTGGGGAAAATAAGATGAACGGTAAGCTCATGTTGGCTTACCGTCTTTTTTATGTGAGCATCCAAATGTGTCTTTACAATTCTGTTTGAATTTAGTAACATTTAAGTAATTACTTAAATACTTATATTAAGAGTAGACTAAAAAGCGGGGATAAAGATGAACGATACCTTTAAAGCATTATCCGACCCAACCAGAAGAAAAATCCTGGACTTGTTAAAAGATGGGGACCTGACTGCCGGAGAGATTCACCAGCACTTCAATGTGTCTAAGCCGAGTATCTCCCAGCATTTAAAGATATTGAAGGGTGCAGGTCTTGTCCATGATATCAAAAAAGGCCAGTATGTCTATTACTCGCTTAACACCACCGTTTTGCAAGAGCTGATTTCATGGGTTTACGAGATTACCGGCTCAGCAAAAAACAATTAAAGAAATGGGGGAATCATATGAAAAAACATTTACTGCCCATCGGCCTAATGACCATTTCTGTCATGGTGTGGCTAATCTTCTATCCATCCTTGCCCGATCAGGTGCCTATTCATTGGTCAAGCGGTGAAGGGGCAGATGGCTATCAATCGAAGGGAATGGCCTTCATCACTTTGCATGCTTTCATGATTGGCATTTACCTGTTACTGACTGTTGTCCCAAAAATCGACCCGAAGAAAAAGAACTACCAATATTTTTCAAAGGCGTATTCTATCACGATTCTCAGTACGATGGTCTTATTTTTCTTGATTAATATGTTCATTCTCCTCATCTCGCTCGGATATGACATCCCGATGGAAAGCATCGGAGGACCGCTCGTCGGACTTTTATTCTTGATTATGGGCAATTATATGCAGCAGGCAAAGCAAAACTTCTTCTTCGGAATCCGCACCCCATGGACCTTAATGGATGAAACCATCTGGAGAAAAACACACCGGCTCGGCGGAAAGCTATTCATGGTGGGCGGTATCATTATGATGCTAACCTTATTCCTGCCGGCGAGTTATGAGATCTTCATTATCTTATCGGTCGTCGTCCTTGTCGCCGTCGTGCCGACAGGTTATTCCTATATCCTTTTCCGAAAATTAGACAGTCAATCTTGAACAAATTGGAGCTCCCTGCATAAAAGGCAGGGAGTTTTTTGTATGGCGAAAAAAGGTGGTGGAAGGATGGGGGAAGCCAGGCAAAGCCCACCTTTCACCCAGGCTTCATATAG
>CAJGCH010000413.1 GCA_904501845.1 uncultured Bacillaceae bacterium
CCATAGAAGATATAGGTAGGATATTGTAGCCTAAAAGCACGTTCGGTTTGCTTATTGAAATAGGCCGAAGGTGTGTAGACCATTTCCGATTTTATGAATTTTGGGTTTGCTGTTGAATCAGTTGCGCTGAGCATGAAATAACCAGGGGTTTCCTTACCTTTGAACCATTTGAAGAAACCGGAAAACTCAACCGGAGCGATGTACACATACTCGCCATTAACCTTCTGGATTTGCAGATTGCCTAGCTCGTAATAGCTTGTATCCGGCACCTGCCCAAACGCCTTCTTCATTTTATTGCGGGCAAAGTCAGGCGGAACGCTTGCTGGCGTCTCTTTTTCATCAAAGGTTTTAATCTCTGTTTTTGTGTCCATCTTGGAAACCTCATATTTCTCATTCGCATTGAACATAAAGGCTGATAGGAGATAAGCACTCGCAAGCAGGCTTAAGACAAATAAGATTCCCTTTATTTTTTGTTCAACCCCGCTTGATAATACAGCGCCTCCAGCTGTGAAGATCAAGGCAGGGAGCCAGAGGGAAGTTGCATTCAGGTCATGACTGTTTATGTAGTAATATAGAAAAAATCCGATAAAGCAGATGATGGCTAGACCGCTTATAGCCTGCAGCCTTACCTTGCCCGTTAAGTGAATGCGAAGCCTCTCGTTACTCGTTAGCGGTAACAGAATCAAGGCTGAAAGGACTCCAGCAATCAATGAATAAAGAATTAGATACCCCATAATACACTCCTTTTTTCGTTTTGCTTACTTTAATCATACGTATGAAGGAGGGTGAATGATTCATTTCATGCATAATTAATTCGGTATATTTATATTAGTCTGTGAATTGGGTATCAAAAGTGTCTTTATAGTACGTCTTGTTATCTTCCCATTGATGATGATTTCGGATATAGTGAAGTATATAGTTTTATACGAAAAGAGGGAACTACATGACCATACTAATAACAGGCGGGGCCGGGTACATCGGCAGTCATGCAGCAGTTGAATTTTTGAATGCGGGCTATGAGATCGTTGTCTTGGATAATCTTTCAAACAGTCAAAGAGAATCGATTGATAGGGTGAAAGAGCTGACAGGAAAGGACTTTCCATTCCATCAGGTGGACCTTCTGGATTATGACGCAGTGAATGAACTGTTTGAGCAATATTCGATTGATTCGGTTATCCATTTTGCAGGGCTGAAGGCCGTTGGAGAATCCGTAACCATTCCGCTGACATATTATGAGAATAATATTACGGGAACGTTGAATTTATGTCGTATCATGGCGAGCCATGGAGTGAAGAAACTTGTATTCAGCTCTTCCGCGACTGTATATGGTATGCCGGATCGTGTGCCGATTGATGAAACATTCCCATTATCAGCAACAAATCCTTATGGACGCACAAAGCTGATGATTGAAGAAATCCTTCGCGATTTATATGTTTCTGACTCTGAATGGAGCATTGCCCTCCTTCGGTATTTCAACCCGATTGGTGCCCATGAAACAGGGAGAATTGGTGAGAATCCAAATGGAATCCCGAATAATTTGATGCCGTTTATCACACAAGTAGCGATTGGAAAACGTGAAAAACTGTCTGTGTTTGGCAATGATTATGATACCCATGACGGCACAGGGATTCGCGATTACATCCATGTCGTTGACCTGGTAAAAGGACATTTAAAGGCGCTTGAATATATAAATGATAAGACAGGTGTTGAGGCGTTTAACCTTGGTACTGGAACAGGCTACAGTGTGCTCGATATTGTTCAGGCATTCGAGCAGGCAAGTGGGCAGAATATCCCTTATGAAATTGTTGACAGAAGGCCAGGGGATATTGGAGTATGCTATGCAAATGCTGATAAGGCAGCTCGCTTGCTTGGCTGGACGGCAGGTTTAAATCTAGAGGATATGTGCCGTGACTCCTGGAACTGGCAAAAGAATAACCCGAATGGGTATGAATAAGAAAACCTGTCATTAAATGAGCAGGAAAGAGAGCAGGCAAAGGTGCTGCACCCCAAAAGTTAGAGTGAAAAAACTAACTTACTTTTGGGGTGTTTTTTATATGGCGAAATACAGTGAGGCATTTAAATTAAAAGTAGTCAAAGAGTATTTAGAAGGTTCTTTAGGATATATTTTATTAGCAAAAAAACAC
>CAJGCH010000414.1 GCA_904501845.1 uncultured Bacillaceae bacterium
AGCCGAAAAATGCTTCTTGTAATAAGAGTTATCCAAATTGACAATCCTCACGCCGCTATTATCCGCATTGATGAACTGATTATTCCCAATATAAATACCTAAGTGGGAAATCCCCTTCTTATATGTATTCTCAAAGAATACGAGGTCACCAGGCTTCGGCGTATTCACGTAATAGGAACGGTCGTAATAGCCTGCAGCGGAATAACGTCCCATCTTATAGCCTGCCTTATTGAATACATAGTAAATGAAGCCGCTGCAGTCAAATCCCTTGATCGTTGTTCCGCCGAAGACGTATTTAATGCCAATCAGCTTCTTGCTCTCGGCAATGAGCCTGTTCGCAAAGGCGCTGGAGCCGGATGACTCTTCTTTTGCTGGAGGCTTCACAGATGAATCCGGCGTTTTCCCGCCAGACAGCTGGAGCTTCTGTCCGACATAAATCATGTCAGATTTCAGGTTGTTTAGTGATTTGAGCTTTGAGACGCTCATTCCATATGTTTTCCCGATGGCGCCTAATGTATCACCGCGCTTCACGGTGTAGGTTGTCGTGCTGCCGCTTTTGGGCGGTTCATTCTTCACGGGTGTGCTTGAGGAAGCACCAGATACCTTTAGGACCTGCCTTGGGTAGATGATCGTGCTCTTTAAATTGTTCCATGCCATGAGGTTTTGGACGGTAACTTTATGCTTAGAGGCAATCTTTGATAGATTATCCCCTGTTACCACCGTATAGGTCTTAGCTTTGCCGTTTGAGGCTTGCTTGTTTGATTTCACTTTAGCTTTTGGATCCAGAATCAGGACTTGGTTCGGATAAATCATGTCAGACGTTAAATGATTTAATTTCTTCAATGCTGCAACAGTCGTTCCGCTTTTATTAGCTATGGCTGATAATGTATCGCCTTTTTTGATTGTGTAGGTGAGGGAATCAGCGGAAGCGGAACCGGCGTATGAAGTTGCCATAACGGCAACGGCAGCAAATGCGACTGCATTTTTCTTCATTTATTCGACTTCGCTCCTTTCTTCTAATCTCCTATATTATAGTAGCACAGGAAAATATAAGATAAAACATGTTTCTACAGTAATGCGTAAAAAGTATCATGTTATTACATTATCTGAATGGTAGAATAGAGAAAAATAGGTAATATATTGGAGGTAAAGCCGCTTGAAAAGACTTATTTCCCTAATAGTGGTGCTCACTTTCCTGCTCGCAAGTCCAATGGCATATATGCCATCAGCCGAATCTGTCGGGAAGTCTGTCAATGAGACTTCAGACCGAGTTATTGTCAAGATGAAGGATTTCCAAGGAATCAGCCGGCTGCTTAAGGCTGGTGCAACGGTCCTGGCCGATAAGGAAAAGCTCGTATCCATGAAGAAACCAACCAATCAGTCAATGGCTGCTTTCTTGAAAGAATTAGAGAGACGGCCCGGTGTTCTCTATGCTGAGCCGGATTACAAGGTAACGCGCAAGGCAATCCCGAATGATGAGAGATATGCCGAACAATGGCATCATCAGCTGATTCAAAGTGAGAAGGCATGGGATACGACGACAGGCCATCATAAAAAGACGGTTGCTGTCATCGATGATGGTATGGACATCCAGCATCCAGATCTCAAAAGTAATATCGTCAAACCGTACAATGTGTTAACAAAAAATAAAAAAATTCCTGTCGGTGAGCACGGCACCCATGTCGCCGGCATCGTAGGGGCGAGTGCCAATAATGAAATTGGGGTTTCTGGTGTGGCTCCTGATGTGAAGATTATGCCGATTAATGTTTTTGACGGGGGATTAGCTTATACATCCGATATCATCCAAGGAATAGAATACGCCGTCAAGAATGATGCGGATATCGTGAATATGAGCTTAGGGATGGAGATCTATTCAAGAGCCCTCAATGATGCGGTCCAGGCTGCACATAAAAAGGGTTTGGTCATCATTGCGGCAGCGGGGAACTCTGGAAGCTATACAACGAATTACCCGGCTGGCTACAAAAATGTGATATCTGTTGGGGCAACGACACAATATGATGTTATGGCGAGATACTCCAACTACGGCAGAACCGTCGATATTTTGGCTCCTGGGACAGATATTCTGTCCACTCTGCCGAAGGGGGAATATGGGGCATACTCAGGCACCTCCATGGCCTCTCC
>CAJGCH010000415.1 GCA_904501845.1 uncultured Bacillaceae bacterium
AAAACAGCCTATAAAATCCTCAATCACACTCCATTTATAGGAACTTTCCTTATATCCGAACCGGATTGGGTATCTTGCCTTTTCGCCGAGGGAAAATATCAACATAGATTCTTTTTGCTTTTCTGTCAGAGTTGCCTGAACAATGTAATTCGGACAAAAGCAGCCTCCCAGACCTTGGAGGGCAAGTTTTAGAAGGATGACAGAATTATTTGATGTTGCCAGAATAATTGGTTTATCAATTCCGTACTGTTTCATCACTTCCAGACCAATGCGTCCGTCTACCGTCCCTCTACCGCCAAGAACAAGGGGACAGTCTTTAAGTGCAGAAAAATCCCCTCTGGCAAACTGCTGCCTGCATTTTTCGCTATCTTTTCCAAAAGTCAGAGTGAAAAACTCTTTCTCCATGAGAAGTATAACTTCTTCATAGTAGAAATCCTGCAACACGATTCCTGGCTGAGATTTAGGGAAATCCGCTATGCCAATGTCAATGGTCCCTTTAAGTAGCTCCTGCAATAGTTTATCGTTAGAGGCTTCCATCATATCTACTTGTATATTAGGGTGCTTTTTCTGAAATAAGATGATCGTTTCAGGTAGCAGGATCTGGCCTCGTGTTGTTGATGTGCCAACGCGAAGAATTCCTTTCTGATTCTGTGAGATATCACTAAATTCACGCAATAGATTTTCATGATCTTTCTGAAAGTCTGCGGCATAACGTAGCATCACTTCTCCTGCATAGGTAAGCTCTAGTGGAATATGCCTGACAAACAACTGGCAGCCCAGCTCTTTCTCCATGCCGGCTATATGGGCACTAAGGGATTGCTGAGTTATGTGAAGCCGTTCTGCAGCTCTCGTAAAATTAAGTTCCTGAGCAAGAATATTGAAATATTCCATGGATGAAAAATTCATATCGTTTCTCCTATCACAATTAATACTTGTATTATATAAAAATTTTAACAGTTTTACAATGTGATTTATGAATGGTATGATAAGATTATCGGGAGGAAATAAGCATGTATTTGTGGATTGTTGCAGCATTTATTGCATATCTGATTAAAGGCTTATGTGGCTTTGCAAACACGCTGGTATTTACATCTGTTTTGAGTTTTGGTGAATCAAATGCCAATATTTCACCTGTAGATCTGTTGCTGGGATATCCGATGAACCTGATTCTTGTCTGGAAAAATCGAAAAAATCTTAATCTGAAGATATATGGACCTTTAGCAGCTTTGGTGCTTCTAGGTAGCATCCCTGGTGCCCTTTTGCTGAAAACTATGGATGTGAAAGCCATAAAACTGGTATTTGGTCTCATAGTTATCATTCTGGGTACGGAAATGTTTTTACAGGAGTATAGAGGGAAAGATGTTCATTCCTCTAAAACTGCACTGGCATTTGTTGGTTTAATTGCAGGAGTAGCATGTGGATTGTTCGGCGTAGGGGCTTTGCTTGCGGTTTATGTCAGCCGTGTGACAGAGAACAGCAATTCATTCAAGGCAAACATCAGTGCAGTATTTATCGTAGAAAACAGCTTCCGTATTATCTTTTACTATGTACTTGGCCTGCTTACATTAAATACATTGAAATCAGCCCTTTTACTTACTCCTATTGCACTGCTGGGTTTATTAACGGGTATGAAGTTCAGCAATTACCTGGACGAAAAACTTGTCCGTAAGTTTACCTCGGTGATGCTGGTACTGTCAGGGGTCGCATTAATTCTGAAGAACCTGTAAGGACGCGGACCGTTGCCAGGACCATTAGAAATAGCATATTGAAAGGATGATTGAGAATGGAATACATTTATCATTATGAATCACCACTTGGTGGTATCACAATTGCCAGCGATGGTAATGCTCTGACGGGATTATGGTTTGATGGCCAGAAATATTTTGCTGATGGCCTGGATAAAGATTGGGAAGAAAAAGCATTGCCTATATTTGAACAGACTGAAAAATGGCTGGATATCTATTTCAGCGGCAAGGAACCCAACTTCACTCCTCTGCTTAGAATGAAGACTACGCTATTTCGTAAGGCTGTATGGAAAATCATGCTCACAATTCCCTATGGTCAGACTATGACTTATGGAGAAATTGCGGACAAAATAGCAAAGAAAAACGGTTTATTCCGGATGTCGGCCCAGGCGGTC
>CAJGCH010000416.1 GCA_904501845.1 uncultured Bacillaceae bacterium
GCGTAATGGGCTGATATGGAATGATGCGCGGGTCATGCCAGCCCCCGAGCTCCTCATCATAATCCATGATAAACATATGATCGGTGAAGATTCTTCCAAACCCAAGCGCCTCTTGATCAGGTTTTTGTTTTTTGGTTCTTGCTTGAATAATAGTGATTTGTGTATCCATAAGATGTCTCCTTTGAATTGTCAGAATAGTTAATAAAAATAATTGTACATCTGTAAACTCTGCTCCGCAAGTATTAATGGGAAGAAAATAGTTTTTTTAACAAAAAAAGATGAATTTCTCTTATAGAAATCCATCGCATATATCATTATTATTCTTTTCTCATGACAATATAGGGATATAAGTGATCTGTAGAGTCCCTGCCGAG
This sequence comes from uncultured Bacillaceae bacterium, assembly GCA_904501845.1. Lineage (GTDB taxonomy): Bacteria > Bacillota > Bacilli > Bacillales > Pradoshiaceae > Pradoshia. The sequence goes on from CAJGCH010000416.1 coordinate 375, forward strand.
CTTCTCAATTTGCCAATTCTTGCATTGCAGATGACTCGCATCCATCATCTGGAATGCTTCCTCCTGCGAAGGAGAAGAAATGACATATTCCTGGTTTTCAGCATGCTTATTCTTGAAATGATATAAGTACAAGTTTTGCTTAATCAGGCACTTCAACCCAGCAATCCTCTCTATGTTCCGCTCAAACTTTCCAAGCTCCTTCAGCGTATGGTTTTTATTTTCTATATTGCCATCTACGTCACCCATATCATGCACCACCGTTTTTATCTCACCATGCTTAAAAACGACACGTGTGACACAAGTGGGACTGTCAGGGATAATTTCACGCGAGGAAAGATAGGTATAATTCTTATAATCAAATGATATCAATAAGTCCTCTAGCCTCTTTAATCGCTGACTGCTGATCGTCATCACATGCTCTCCTAAAAACGAAACATTCGCCTCTCCATTCCAAAATACTTTGCCGTCTGATTGAATTGTTGATTGATAAACTGGGGAGCTTCCTTTACACGAAGTGCGGGAAATGGAAATCTCTTTAAACAACTTGATAGCAGCCTCCTATGAAAAAATCTAGCCAAAAAGATTCAGCATATATAGATATATCGTCCGAAATAACAACTTTGTAACACCAAATAATTGTAACATTTTCCATTTGTTTTATCATAAGGCAATCTCTCTATTAATTATAGCAACTTATTCCCTATTCTCCATAAAAAATCCCTTCTTTTGCCAATCAGGTATCAATGAATGTTTAGGGAATAGGGATTTGTGAATCAGAGCATACTAAAAATGGCTGTTCCCCAATGAGAGGAACACCGAGAACGTATCCAACTAACGAGGTGATTAGACTTGAGTTACAGGAACGAATTAGATCCGCACTCTTCCCTTTTTCACCATAACTGGACAAGAAGGAAGCGCTCAAAGTCACAGGTCAACGGACATACGATGATGTCTCAGACCAATATCATTTTGAGAAGTAACGCAAAGGCTCACCGCTGGTAAAGGATGCTTTCACGAAAAAAGACACCCGATAAAAGGTGTCTTTTTTCGCATGATCAAACCCTATAGATGAATGATTCGCTGATTGGCACTGCAACCGGGTTCGGTTTTAAGCCGCTTTAACTGCATGTTTATCGTTAATTTGGAATAAGAAATTATATAACTAGCGAATAAATTAGCAAAGTACTGTTTTCGCTTAATTACGAGGTAATTGTTGCAAAATATAATTGATGGTTTCCTCTGATTCCAGCCGGACCGCTACATAGGGAGGATCCACATTTCGGTTTCCCTCAACGGGAATGCCAAGCCATATATATCGCCGGTCAATGCATATCATGCTGAATGGCGGCCCCTCCTTCAAATGATGATCCGGGTCTAGATATGGATGCTCCTCATTCGAATAGAGTGCCAGTTTAGCTCTGGCTGGTCTCATTTGGAGCCCGCGTGCCAGTTCTTTAGACAAGATGCAACGATTTGGGAGGGATAGGATGATTTGGCTGCGCGCCTGCGTGATATCACTTAACACATCATCCAGCTTACGTGCGTACATCCATTTAAGCTTTGGATGAGGATTCTTGATCCACTTCCCAATCTGGTCCATTCCAACCGTCCTGTTATGCTGGAGCTGGAAATCGATGAATTGATGCAATGTCTTATATCTTGGTATGGCGTTCTTCAGAAAATCGACATCGCTGACATGAATCAGCTTACCCTTCGTTCGTGTGATGGCCACATTTAAGAGC
>CAJGCH010000417.1 GCA_904501845.1 uncultured Bacillaceae bacterium
GAAGGATAAACCAAACATTAGCCGAATTAAGTATAGGAATATATTTTAAAGAAATGAGGCGAAGCTCGTGGCAAATACTATATGGGAAAAAGACGATGAATATAAGCCAAAGCCTGTCAGTGATGAAATGGTTCAAATGGCCGAAGCGAAGCTGCAAGTAACCCTGCCTCCCTCCTACCTAGAGCTATTAAAACAACAAAATGGCGGATGGTTCATTCACAATGCTTATCCCGCTCCCCAGCATGAGGATTTTGACGAACCCTTCATCGAGGTCGAGTACATTGCAGGCATTGACCAAAATGACGGAATACTAGAAAGCGAAGAATTAATCGAGGAATGGGGAATGCCCAAGGGATTAGTCTTATTCAATGGAGATGGCCATACCTGGCTGGCATTTGATTATCGGGAAACTTCTGCTAATCCGCCAATCGTCTATGTGGACAATTATGATGAGGTTCCTCAGGTGATTAAAATTGCCGATACCTTTGATGAATTCCTGGAGAATCTATATACAGTTGAAATCGAACCCGATGAGGATATTGAAGGGTATTCTCCAGTTACCTATAGTAAAGAAGAATTCGAAAACATGATTGAGCAAGATGATGTTGAAAGCCTATATGACATTCTAAATAATGATGATTACCATATTGATGCAGAAGAGGATTGGTATATCGGAAAACTCCTGCAATTAAGCACGCATCATGATGATAAAATTAGAACATCAGTCGCCTATAATATTTGGAATTGGTATACCTCTGAATTAGATAATGAACGATTGAACCAATTCATAGACATATTCAAAGCTGATACAGACCCGGACATTCGAGACTATGCCGAGATGATTGTTGAGAAAATCAATTACTCCTTAGAAGATTTAAAGAGAGAGATGAGTGATCAGCACAGTGATTATGGACATGATGTCATATCTAGAATTACACATAAAGGGAATAGCCACTTTGTCATCCAGAGGGATGGGATTTGGATACTAGAGAGCCATGATGGCACGAAGCAGCATTTCGATTCAATCGAGGAGTTTTTTAAAGGGGCTACGCTGAGTGGGATTCCGCTGGTGGATGCTTGGGGTGATGTGAAGAAGCTTTAATTACGATGGAACAATAGAAAAAGACCTTGATGAGAGAGTATTTCGCTATCAGGGTCTTTTTCCTAGCTTGAGAAAATAACCATTTTGTTATACAGAAGGATGGCAGATTGAGGAATTTTTTAAAGAGGCTACGTTTGATGGTATTTCACTAGCAGATGGAAAAGCGTTATTTTGCTATCAAGGTCTTTGTTTTTGAACTCGTTTTCCCTATCCGTATCAAATAAGCACATTTTATATAAGTAGCCACTCCTTTTGGCAAAAAAGGCAATCGTCAAATGAGACGATTGCCAAATGATTTTAAAGGTCTATATTATTAACTTTGTGTTTCGAATTTGTTCGTCTCCAAACCCACTCATCTTTTATGATTGTCTCTCTTAACATCGAACGTTTTTTTGTCTGTACTTATTTTGAATTGTCCACCCTGCTTTACTTTTAACACGATCCCTTCATCGGTCACGACATGAGGGACCACTTTAAGTCCTTTTTTTCCTTCCTGTAAAATGACGATTTTCTCAAGAGGCGCGGAAAGTACTTTTTTCGGCAGAATAATGGATACATCGTCCGAGAATTGAACGCTCTTGCCATTTGCAGAAACATCAAAGGTCAGACGGTTGTTTTTCAATGAAAAATCTACTTTTAACGTGTTTACATATTTTTCTTTAAACTCACTTGTAGCAATCTGGATTTTAACACCGCTCTTTGTAATTAATGTTACTTTTTCCACATCCGAAGCCAAAATCGTTTGTAACTGCTCTTTTGTAAACGTATACGTAAAACCATTTTTCATTTCCTTCATAGTGGCTGTTAAATCTTCACTTGACCAGTTCCCGCCTGGTTTTGCGGTTGGAGGATTTTTTTTCTTTGCTACCTTAAATCTTCCTTCATTCTTACTTGATGTTATTGGTCCCATTGGACTTGTTGCCATCGCTAATTCAGCTCGATATTTGCCGGCATCCAATGATAGTGATAAGTCATCAACTGAATGATAGAAATCTAGACTGGA
>CAJGCH010000418.1 GCA_904501845.1 uncultured Bacillaceae bacterium
AGAAAGTATATGGGCGGTAATAACAAAGTATGAGTAAAAAATAAATTGAGACCCGCCACTGTTGCTCCCATGCTTAAAAACGCATAACTTCCGCCCTTCAGCTCATCCTAAAACCAATGCCTTCCCCCTTCCGAATCATTCAGAACCTGGCTATGAGCACTCAGCTCAAACCAGCGTTCTGAATGGCTCGAAACCACATAAAAAAGCTGCCGTTCTCAGCGTGAGGACGGCAGCTATCTAAATCATTATGGACGATTTCTTACATGTACGATTAATTTGTGAAGCGGGCGAAAGTCTTCGCCAAGCAACCCGATTCGTTCAACCAAGAGCTCCAGGGCGAAAAGGAGTACGACAATCAGGAAGATTGCACCCCATAATGTTGTCATGGAGAAGATGAACGCTGCTACGCCGAATGATGCGGCCATCGCATAAATCAGCAGGACTGTTGTGCGGTGGGAGTATCCCAGGCGTAATAGGCAGTGGTGCAAATGTGATTTATCTGGTGCGGACAGGGGTTTCTTGTGAAGGACCCTGCGCACGATTGCGTAAAATGTATCTGAAATTGGTACTCCAAGGATCACGATTGGAATGATCAAGGAAATAACCGTGACGTTTTTGAATCCAAGCAAGGATAGTACGGCAATCATGAATCCGAGGAACATGGCGCCCGTATCTCCCATGAATATCTTCGCAGGGAAGAAATTAAACTTCAAAAAGCCTAATGTGCTGCCTGCCAAGACTAAGGCAATCAAGGCAACGAACATATCGCCGATTTTGAAAACGGCCATACCAGCAATGGTTAACAAAGCAATGGTTGATACTCCAGCTGCTAACCCGTCAAGCCCATCAATTAAATTGATTGCATTGGTAATCCCGACGATCCAGATGACGGTTAGCGGAATTGCTAGAAAACCGAAATGGATTTGTTCGCCGAAAGGTGTGTTAATGAAGTTCACCTGTATATTACCGCCGACAACAATAATCAGTGCTGCAACAATCTGTCCCAAGAGTTTGACCCTGGCGCTTAGTTCATATTTATCATCATAGATTCCTAGAAGGATGATAAGAGACGCACCAACCAGGATGGACGTATATGTCCTTGAACCGGATAGTCCCGGCAAAAAGATGGACATCGTGATGATGAAACTCATGAATATAGCCAGTCCGCCCATGCTTGGCATGATCTTGGAATGTACTTTGCGATTATTAGGTGAATCAGTTGCACCGATCTTATGCGCCAATTTAATTACATATGGGGTGATGAGTATAGTGAGTACGACGGCAACTAAAAAAGCTGCGATTAGATACAATATATCCACCCTCTTTTGATGTCTGGATTACAAATACCCATGACGTGTATTTATGAAACATAACAGTGTTGTGATAACCTGCACATCTCAGTCTCAAATATAAATTATATACTCTTTGCCTGAATTACACTACTAAAAAATAAAAATCGCAATATATTTTAACAAATAATACCAAAGTGCAAAGCTTGTAATCTCTATTTCTGTGGAATTATGGAGAAATTGTTTGGTTAATCGTAACATGTAATGTCGAAACATAAAAGATGGCTTTTCCGCAAACCTGATTAAGGCAGGCAGTAAAGCCATCATCTACTCATGATTTGGTGATTTTTTGCTTGATAATCCTTAGCAGGAATACGGGGAGAACCATCATCCGCTTCCAGCGGCTTGGCTGTTGGATTAAGCGGTAGAGCCATTCGATGTTCAGCTTGATCCAAATATCTGGTGCACGGTTCAGCTTGCCGGCGAGGACATCAAAGCTGCCGCCGATTCCGATGAATAGCCCTTTGCTGAATTTATCCCGATGGTTCATGATCCACTTTTCCTGACGCGGGAATCCCATCCCGAGCAGAATGATATCTGGTTCTAGTGCGGCAATTCCTCCTGCCAGCTCCTCATCCTTAAGATCAAAGAATCCATTATGGTATCCAACTAGCTCGATGTGAGGATACATCTCCTTCACTTTCTTCGCTGCAGCGACGATGACCTCCTCTTCAGCACCGAGCATATAGACGCGCACAGGGCGCTTTATTTCCAATTTGAAAAATTCATGCATCATATCAAAACCGGTCACGCG
>CAJGCH010000419.1 GCA_904501845.1 uncultured Bacillaceae bacterium
AGCATTTTTACAGTGACAAATGGCATGGATATTCCTCCTTGATTATCATGGATATGAAATTAGTTTTTCATAAATAGAATGAGAAAGCAAGCTAACCTTAAATACATATCAGATGCTTTTAGAAAGGAAGATGTTTGTGGATTTTCAGGGCATATTAACTGATTTGCCGTATATGCTTGTCACGCTGGCGATCGCCTTCACGGCGCACGAATACGCTCATGCATATGCCGCCTATAAATTTGGGGACCCAACCGCGAAGAATCAAGGGCGATTAACCTTGAACCCGCTCGTCCATATTGACCCAATCGGAGCCATCTTCATCATCCTGTTTGGGTTCGGATGGGCGAAGCCGGTGCCAGTGAACCGCTTCTTCTTCAAAAACCCGCGCATGAACGGAATCATCGTCTCCATCGTTGGACCGTTAAGCAATCTCGCTCTCGCTGTGCTGGCCGTACTAATCGTCTTTCTCATCCAACAGTTCAATCTCGGGATGATGATTCCAGACTTCATGTTCAAGTTCTTCACCATCTTCATCAATATCAATGTCCTGCTGTTCGTGTTCAATTTATTGCCTTTTCCCCCATTAGATGGGTATCGTATAATAGAGGACCTCGTCAAGCCGGACCTGCGGGCAAAAATGACCCAGTACGAGCAATATGGGGTACTGATTTTCCTCATCCTTGTCGTTACACCGCTCGGTCAATACACGATTGACCCAATCCTGTATAATCTCGTGCCGAGCATTGTGCAGGCATTGTATTCGATTCTATATTAAAAGGAGGCTTCTGATTGGACCATGAGCCAAGAAAAGAAAAAACCAACCTTCAATATTATTAAAAACAATCCGACAGATGGACATAAAGGCTACGGTATCGGCGCGCTCAGCCTCGAAAATGTTTCCCCTGTCTTCGTAGATGTAGAAGAAAAGAGGGCATTCGTTGATATCGGCGCCATGCATGCGCGCAGCGAAATCGAAAGACGAATCAAATTTCTGCCGAATAAAGATGAAGTGCCAAACGGAAAGCCATACTGGCTTGTCTGGGTAACCATCGAACAAGCGCCAACCGGTGCCTACTATGCAGGTGTGACAGCCTGTGAAATGACAGTCGACCAAGAAATCCGCCGCGGCTATAAATCCTTGCCAGAGCACGTCAACCGGATGGATAAATCCTTGAAGCGCCACATCATTGTTGAGCACATGGATGACAGCTCCAAGAAAGTCCTCGCCGACTTCCTCAAGAGCCATAATGAAACTCTTTGGAACAATTCCTCCGACGAATTGAAACGGCAATTAAATGTGTCTGAAATGTGAACGTAATGGAAGGAATTAGGCGGCTGATTGGCAAATCACTTGTCGCCTGCAACCAAAAAAAGTAAACTAAAATCAACGTGAAATTGTACATTCACGAGAACTAGGACACGAAAATCCCCGAACCGAAAGCCGGTTTGGGGATTTTTGTTTAACGGGGGAAGAAGAGCTATGAATATAAGTATCTGTGAAAATATGAAGCAGGCCAATTTGACTGAAATGAGAGAAGTCTACGCTTCTGTCGGATGGAAGAAGCACACAAATGAACGAATCAAGCAAGTGTTCGAAGCAAGTAGTGTCATTGCACTTGCAAAGGCTGACGGCCGGATTATCGGCTTCGGCCGGGCCATGTCAGACGGGGTATTTAATGCTGCCATTTATGATGTGGTCGTCCATCACGATTATCAAGGAAAAGGTATAGCACGTCTGATTATGAACCATCTGCTGGAAGAGCTTAAAGATGTCTCCTGTGTTCACCTCCTATCAACAGCTGGCAATGAAGATTTCTATCGGCAATTTGGCTTGAGGAAACTAAAGACAGGCATGGGACGGTATTTAAATCCTGAACTGAGTGATCAATACTTAGAGGAGTAAGAGCAGTGGACATCATGCCGAAAAGGACCAGTCCCGGTTTTATTTTTACATTCAATAAACATTGTTTTGATTTTACACAAGAATGTGGACTTAATCATGCAAAGTGGGAAAAGGGTGGACAAAGGGTGGACATCGTCAAAGAAAGCCCACCCAATCCCCATGCAAAGTGTGTGAAGAGTG
>CAJGCH010000420.1 GCA_904501845.1 uncultured Bacillaceae bacterium
AGAAGAAGACCTACCTAACAATATATTGGAATAATTGAAGTAACTGTAAGAACGGAATTTTAATATAGATACCAGGACTAGAATGCTTATCATAAAACAGAAATCCTAATTACATTCTGTCTTTCTATAGATTTAGATTCGCCTTGACCTAAACACACTAAAGCAGGTAGTTCCCTTCAAGTAAATCGACCTTTTTCACAGAAACGTTAAATCTCTCAATTTCTCTTATTTTAAAAAGCGATATTTCCTCATAAAAAACTCCCCGAACGGCAAACAGATTAAAAAAATATAATCTGTTTGCCGTTTGGGGAGCATGTCTTTTGTGGTGCAATTCAAATCAGCATAGGGCATTTAATATCCTAAAGAAATTATTCTTGTTTGTCTTCAAATATAGAAAGATCTTCAAACTAATCACCGGAAGGATTTTCACGATATCATCATCTAATATAATCCTCTCGCCATCCACAGAAACATGATCACAAGAGCAAGTTTAAAAGTCATGTCGGTACATGGATTCGATTATTCTCCGCAGGTTTTACATTTGCCAGCATACTTGATGATAGATTTTAATAAAAAACAGACTTCCTCTACTCTTATTTGAGGAAGTCAGAATAAGTGGGGCTTTCACTACTTATAAATGTATCTTATAAGAGACACGTGCATTCTATTTAGCTTGGTCCTCTAAATATGCCAATGCATACTGCACATAAAGCTCTGCTCCTACTTTTAATGCATCCTCGTCCACATTGAAATGCCCGTTATGATGAGCCCAGCGGGTATCTTTCACCGTGTTCCCGCTTCCGACCAATGCGAAACACCCTGGGACTTCATCTAAGTAGAAGCTGAAGTCTTCTCCCCCCATAGTTGGATTGTCTAAATGGTAAGCCTCTTCCCCAAAGCATTCTTTTATTGTTTTTTCAGCAAGCTTAGCACTGTATTCTTCATTAATGACAGCCTGCGTCCCATAAATATATGATACTTCAGCCTCGCCCCCATAGAGATCAGCTACATGTTTGGCATAATGGCGAATCTGCTCTTCAATTAATGTGCGAACCCCTTTATCAAAGCAGCGAACCGTTCCGTCTAATACTGCATTCTCGGCAATGACATTAAACCTTGTCCCTACCTCCATGCGGCCAAACGTCACAACGGCCGGCTGCAGGGGATCAACTCTCCTTGATACAATCGTCTGTACATTCAGGGCGAAGCTGGATGCCATCATGATGGCATCTACTGAATCATGCGGCTGAGCTGCATGGCCCCCGCGCCCTTTAAATTTCACTTGCACAATATCAGCTGAGGCGAATTGAGGCCCTTTTGAACATTGAATTTTGTTCGTATCTACCGATGACCAAATATGTATCCCAAAAATATTATCCACATCTTGAACAGCACCCTGCTTGACCATTGCCTTTGCTCCTTCGGCGACCTCCTCTGCCGGCTGGAAAATCAGACGAACAGCCCCAGGAATTTCATCTTTCAACTGATTCAAAGTTTTTGCGGCAACTAAGAGCATGGCGGTATGACTGTCATGTCCGCATGCATGCATTTTTCCGTCAAACTTCGAACAATAAGGAAGCTCTTGGTTAATTTCATGGACGGATAAAGCATCCATATCAGCTCTTAGCGCTACTCGCTTCCCAGGTTTTCCGCCTGTAATCTCAGCGATCACCCCAGTCGGCTCTGTTCGGCGATATGGGATTCCCAGCTTATCCAGATAGGCGCATACAAAATTCGTTGTTTCTATCTCTTCCCAAGATAATTCTGGCTCACTATGCAGCTTTTGGCGGATGGATACTAGCTCTTCATTTAATTCTTCAATAATCTGTTTGACTTGTTTCATTATTTTCTCTCCTTTTTATAGCCAGCTTACGAAAATTCCTGCAAGAATAACGGATACAATCGTGACGGATATGAACCCTCCAACAAGCATTGGCGGCATCATCCTGCTTAACAACAGCTCTTTTTCCTCTTCTGTTTGGGCAAGCGCTTTTACTACTTCATTAGTGATGATGTAATCTGCCGGAAAACCATAAAGGGCTGTAAGTGAAACGGCAAAAGCCAGGTACGGACTAAT
>CAJGCH010000421.1 GCA_904501845.1 uncultured Bacillaceae bacterium
ATGGAGAAAATTAAACCAATGAAATATAATAAATCAATAACTGCAACAGTGTATGTTATCAACAACGGAAAAGTACTGCTTCATCAGCATAAAAAATACAAGACCTGGTTTCCGCTCGGTGGACACATTGAAGAAGATGAATTTCCTCATGAGGCGGCTATCAGAGAGGTTAAAGAAGAGTCTGGATTTGATGTTAAGTTGTTAGATACAGAAATAGCACCAAACATAGAATTGGCAAGAGTTAAGCGAATTCCAGCACCATTCTGTTTGTTACACGAGGGAATAGGTGGAGATGAAAACTTCTTTGATTTTATCTATATTGCAGAAACAAGCGAAACAACTCCTCATCCCGATAACAATGAGAGCAAGGAGTTCAAATGGTTTACATATGAAGAAATAAAAAATAGTGATATCAAGACTCACGTAAAAAATACTGCTTTGGCTGTTTTAGAATATTGGAATAAGAAAAAACAAGATAAAAAGCCGATGACAATTATAAGTTTGTTTAGTGGTTGTGGTGGATTGGATTTAGGCTTTGAGAAAGCTGGATTTACTGTTCCGATTGCAAACGAATTCGATAAAACCATATGGGAAACATTTGAAGTCAACCATCCCGATACTAAACTTATCAAGGGCGATATAAGAAACATCAAAGAAGAAGATTTCCCAGATAACATAGATGGAATTATTGGAGGTCCTCCTTGCCAAAGCTGGTCAGAAGCAGGCGCACTTAGAGGAATTGATGATGCAAGAGGACAGCTCTTCTTCGAGTATATCAGAATTCTAAAGGATAAGCAGCCGAAATTCTTCCTTGCAGAGAATGTTAGCGGAATGCTCGCCAATCGTCATTCTGAAGCGGTGAAGAATATAGTTTCTATGTTCGAAGAATGTGGATATGATGTATCTATTACTTTGGTCAATGCAAAAGATTATGGAGTTGCGCAAGAAAGAAAGCGCGTATTCTATATCGGATTTAGAAAAGACTTGGGGATCAAATTTGAGTTCCCAATTGGATCAACTCAGGATGATGATCAGAAGATTACATTGAGAGATATCATATGGGATCTGCAAGAAACTGCTGTTCCTACTTTGGACAGAAATAGACATAACCCCGAGGCAATCAATAACAATGAATACTTCAAGGGATCATATTCACCCATATTTATGAGCCGAAATAGAGTTAAATCTTGGGATGAACAAGCGTTCACGGTACAGGCATCAGGTCGTCAATGTCAGTTACATCCACAAGCACCTAAAATGGTTAAAGTAGGGCATAACGATTGCAGATTTGTGGAAGGACAGGAACACCTGTACAGAAGAATGACTGTAAGAGAAGTTGCGAGGGTTCAAGGATTCCCCGATGACTTCAAGTTTATTTATACCAATGTTGATGATGCGTATAAAATGATAGGCAATGCAGTTCCTGTAAATCTGGCGTATGAAATTGCACTTGCAATAAAAGGCGTATTGGAGGAAAAATAAATGAGTAATCAAAGCAATGACAAGGGAAGAGCTTACGAATATATTTGTCTTCAAACTTTGTATAGTGAAATTAACAAGTTTAGATCTGCTGAAATCATCGAAAACAGCAGTCTGCATGCAGCAGAGCGTGCATGGGATACTGTAAATGAGAAAACACGCGAGGTATTAACCATTAGTGCAAAGGCAGCAGTCGCCACTCTTTTTGACATGGAACCTATGATTGTAGAAGATGATGAGGATTTGTTACAACTTTATATTCAGCCTGACACGAAGGGCGAAGTTGGAGATGTAAGAGATATCATTATTGTTCGTAAAGATGTCAGATGGGAAATCGGATTGAGCATCAAACATAATCATTTCGCTGTAAAGCATAGTCGTTTAGGCAAGAGCCTTGATTTTGGTGATAGATGGTTCGGAGTTCCTTGTTCTTTGAATTATTGGGAAGAAATAAGACCTATTTTTTCTTACATTGATCAGGAAAAGCAAGCTAATAAAAAGTGGAGCGAGCTTCCTTCCAAAGCGGAAGATGTATATATTCCTCTTTTGAATGCATTTGTAAATGAGA
>CAJGCH010000422.1 GCA_904501845.1 uncultured Bacillaceae bacterium
AGGAGGCAGGCTGATGACAGCTCTTGCCGAAGGCGAGCTGGCGAAAGCAGCTCCCCCAGGGTTCGCTGAATCCATTCTGCCGAAAATAGCTTTTCCTTTCAATTAAAGTACTAGAGCATAGAAAATACCCCTACATCGTTAGATATTGACTAACAATATAGGGGCAATTTAAACCCTTAATGGATTTTGTCTACAGTCTGAAGAGGCTATCCCTCTAAAAGGGATAGCCTCTTATCGCTTTATCATAACATCGGATTTTCATGTCTAGCTTGCAGCTTTATCCATCGCTTATTAACTTCTTCCTCAAACTCCTGCAGCAAATGAGCATTCTCTTCTTTTAGGAGATGCTTCGTCTTGCCCATGTATTGCAGCCATTCCGCTAATTCAATTCGTTTTTTCCTTGCCTCTGGATTATACGTAATCACTGTATCTCCTCTTTCTACCTCATATAGCGGAAAGAAGCAAGAATTTACGGCTGCCTCCATAATTTTCGCGCCGTCTCGCTCATTCGATTTCCAGTTCAGCGGACAAGTAATGAGAATCTTGCCGTAAACTGTGCCAACGTTTTGAGCATACCATTGGGCTTTGGCCGCTTTCTTGATTAAATCTTGCGGGAAGGCTTCCGATCCGGTAAAGACATATGGAATGCCAGTTGCCGCCATGATTTGGGCTGTATCTTTATGATGGAATGCCTTACCTTGCTGCTCTTTACCAACACCGGTCGTGCTGGTCATGTTCCCGATTGGAGTTGAATAAGACATTTGGGAACCCGTATTCATATAACCCTCATTATCATATTCAAGCATAATCAGTTTATGGTTACGGAGAGCCGTGCCAATCGCAGAACCCATTCCGATATCCATGCCTCCATCGCCAGTGATCATGACGAAGGTTGCATCATCGCTAACCGCAATTTCTCCCCGGCGTTTCTTCTCAAGGAACGCTTCTAATGTACCGGACAAGGTCGCCGGTCCATTTTGGAACAGATTGTGAATCATCGTTTGCTTATGGGAGCTATGCGGATAAGCCGTTGTAACGACATAGGCGCATCCTGTCTGGAACAAAACGACGACATCTCCCTCTATTCCCTTAAAGAATAATTCAAGAGCAGGGAAAATACCGCAGCCGGGGCAAGCCCCGTGACCAGGAGCCAATCGTTTGGGCTTCGCCATAAGCGCGCGTATTGGCGGAATGCGAACCTTAAGCTTACCTGTTTCCTCATCTGGAGTGACTTGAATCAGGCCCGTCTTATAAACATCACCTGTTTGCGGTGTTAAGACTGGCTTTATTGCCAACTCATCATGTCCTCGGTGAACCCCATGATAGTCAAATGTTTTTTTGACCTCTCCTGTTTTCAGCACTTCTAAGGTTTCGTCAAAGAAAACTTGAGCATCCTCAGGATAGAAATCTTTACCTCCAAGGCCAAATACACGGCTTAACACAAGGGTTTGATTTTCCTTGTCCTCCTGGAGTGCCGATTTCACCTCATGCGTTAAATTCGGTCCGTTTGCTCCATAAGAGTCCGCTCGTTCACCGACAAGCAGCACCTTCACAGATTTGAGGGCAGCTTTGATTTCTTCTTTAGGAAATGGTCGAATGATATTTGGACTGATTACCCCAGCCTTAACCCCTTGCTCACGCAAGCGGTCTACAACATCCTTTGCCGTTTCAGCAGCTGAATTTAAGAGGAATAATGCTACATCAGCATCCTCCATACCGTATAAATCGAGAGCTTCATAAGAACGGCCCGATATTTTCTCATATTCCTTAGCAACTTCCTTAAAGATCTCCCCTGCGCGGTACATCGCGTTCGATTGCTGATAATGGTTATTGGTCAGGTCATCCCCATTCATATGGGCGCCGATGGTAATCGGATTATTCACATCTACATGCGGGAATTCTAACGGACACTCACCAACAAACTCTTGAACGGTCGCACGGTCGCTGAAATATTGAACCTTGCGTTTTTGATGGGACGTAAAGAAGCCGTCATAGGCCACAATGACCGGCAGGCGAACATCTGCATGCTCAGA
>CAJGCH010000423.1 GCA_904501845.1 uncultured Bacillaceae bacterium
AAATGACAGGATCATATGGTTCAGATTCCATTTGTGAATTATTTCACAAAATTTACATGTCCATCTAGATAAGCAGCGAAGGATTGATGGTAAAATCAAACTATAAAAGGAAAATAAAGGGGTGCAGAGAGAATGAGAGTATTTATGATTGGCGGAACAGGTTTGTTAGGATCAGAGGGTGCAAAGGCATTAATAGATAATGGGCATGAGGTCTCCACCTTGTCTTTGCCGCCCATTCCAGCGGGAAGCATGCTGCCGGAGGAAATGGACATCGATTTCGGCAACTATCTGGAGATGACGGACGATGAGATTCGACAAAGGCTGGATGGATGTGACGGTTTTGTCTTTGCGGCAGGCGTGGATGAACGTATTCCAGCAACCTCTCCAGTCTATGATTTTTTCAAGAGGCATAATATCGATCCGCTTCGCCGCTTCCTTGCCATTGCCAAGGAATGCGGGGTTAAGCACGCGGTTGTTCTTGGTTCTTATTTCAGCTGGGCCAATCGGACGATGCCAGAGCTGGATTTATATCAGCATCACCCGTACATACGGAGCCGAGTGGACCAGGCTGAGATGGCTCTATCATTCGCTGATGAGAATATGAGCGTTGCCATGCTTGAAATTCCGTATGTATTCGGCAGTCAGGCGGGGAGAAAGCCTGTGTGGGTCTTTCTTGTTGAACAGATTATGAACATGAAGGATGCAACGGTTTATCCGGAAGGCGGGACAACGATGGTGACAATCCGGCAAGTCGGCCAGGCAATCGCCGGAGCGATTAAACATGCACAGAGCGGAAATTATCCAGTTGGTTATTACAACATGCAATGGTCTGAACTGCTCAGCATCATGCATAAATACATGAACTGTGAGGAGAAGAAAATTATTATTGTCCCAAAAGAAGCCTATATAAGCAGGATGAAAGAAAAAGGGGAAAAGGAACGTCAATGCGGAATAGAAGGCGGCCTGGATACGGCAGAGTTTGCGAAGGTGTTTACGAGCAGGCTGTTCATCGATAAAGAGATGATTGTGAAACAATTAGGGGTAGAGCCCGATGATATCGATCAAGCTATCGGCGAATCTGTACGTCTCTCAATGAAAATTCTCGAAGGCAAAACAAGTGTGATTGATATGACCGCTGTCTAATTATTTTCTCCTAATCTCTTTCTGTCCTATACTATAATAGAGAAACTTTATTGGAGGGGATGGCATGAGATGCGGGGCAAAATGCTTTCAAGTGGAAGTGGAGGCCAACGGCAAGAAGCAAACGGTGTCAACAACGGCCCGTACGACCGCAGAAGCGAGAAAAAGAATCCGTCTCGAATATGGAGCAGCCATGAATATTCTAGCTGTGAAGGAAGAAAAGTAATTATAAGTCATTAGTTCAAGGAGCAGGGATGCTATTAGATGCCCCTGGGCCAAGACGGCAGATGATAGAAGAAACACTCCCATATCAATCGAGGAGTGTTTTTGCTGTAGTAATTACGCATTTAGATGGTTACATTTTTAATATATTAAAGTTCACCGTTTGTCATTAAAAGCCTCTATCAAATAAACATTAGGGAAGGACCTAGTATAAATAACTATATAACAGCATCAAAGGAGCGGGAGAAACGGTTGTTGTTTACCTTCCATTAGGAACCACGTATAATCAAGTGAAGACCATGAAAAATATGAGGGGTAATTATGAAAAGCAAATATGATTTTATGGAGAACATTGGGTTGCATGAAAAGCTGAACCTTCAAGAAATCCCGGAAATCGATTTATATATGGATCAAGTTATACAATTGTTTGAGAATAAGTTTAAAGAAACGAAGCGGACGGAGGATGAGAAAGTCCTCACCAAAACGATGATTAATAATTATGCGAAAGCGAAAGTATTCTTCCCGATCAAGAATAAGAAATACACGAAAAGGCATCTAATATTGCTCAGTCTCATTTATCAGCTAAAGGGCAGCCTTTCAATTAACGAGATTAAGGGAATACTTGACCCGCTTAATGAACAGATTGT